>NZ_AYSF01000052.1:0-18084 GCF_000498995.1 Geobacillus thermopakistaniensis | reverse complement strand
GCGCATCGCTCTAAAACGCGGCCGAAAATGGATCACACCAAAAATCGCCGGCTTGTCGACGAGGACGTATTTGCTGTTGTTGGTCACCGTCGGCTATGGGGTGCTCGGCTTCCTCGACGATATGATCAAAGTCGTGATGAAGCGAAATCTTGGCTTGACGAGCCGGCAAAAATTTATCGGCCAGCTCCTTATCGCAGCCATCTTTTTTGCCGTCTACCGCCAAAGCGGCTTTTCGACGGTGTTACATATTCCCGGCGCCGATTGGTCGGTCGACCTCGGATGGGCGTACGGCGTGCTCTTGTTGTTCATGCTTGTCGGCGGTTCGAACGCTGTCAACTTGACCGACGGGCTTGACGGGCTGCTTGCCGGAACGGCGGCGATCGCCTTTGGCGCTTATGCCGTCTTGGCTTGGAATCAAGGCCAGTACGATGTCGCTGTATTTTGCGTCGCTGTTGTTGGCGCCGTGCTTGGCTTTTTAGTGTTTAACGCCCACCCAGCGAAAGTGTTTATGGGCGACACCGGCTCGCTCGCACTTGGCGGGGCGATCGCCGCTGTCGCTGTCCTGACGAAGCTTGAGCTGTTGCTTGTCATCATCGGCGGTGTGTTTGTCATCGAGACGCTGTCGGTCATCATTCAAGTGGCTTCGTTCAAAACGACGGGACGGCGCGTGTTCCGCATGAGTCCGCTTCATCATCATTATGAGCTTGTCGGCTGGTCAGAATGGCGGATCGTTGTGACGTTTTGGGCCGTCGGCCTTTTATTTGCGATGCTAGGAATTTATATCGAGGTGTGGATGTAATTGAAACCGACTCGTTTTTATCAACATCGTCGTGTGCTTGTCATTGGATTGGCGAAAAGCGGAGCGGCGGCAGCTCGGCTTCTTGCGGAGTTAGGCGCTAAGGTCGTCGTCAATGATCAAAAGCCGCTTTCGGAAAACATGGAGGCCAAGCAGCTTGAACCGCTGGGCATTCGCGTCGTTTGCGGCGGTCATCCGCTTGAACTGCTTGATGAGCCGTTTGACCTTGTCGTGAAAAACCCGGGCATTCCGTACACGAACCCGATGGTGAAAAAGGCGCTTGAGAAGGGGCTTCCGGTTGTGACCGAAGTGGAGCTTGCTTATCACATTTCCGAAGGGCCGTTTATCGGCATCACCGGGTCCAACGGAAAAACGACGACGACGACGCTCATTTACGAAATGTTAAAAGCGGACGGCCAAGATCCGCTGCTTGCCGGCAACATCGGCCTTGTCGCCTGCGAGGTGGCGAGGGAAGCGAAGCCGGGGCAATGGCTTGTCACGGAACTGTCTTCGTTCCAGCTTGCCGGCATTGACAAGTTTCGCCCAGCCATTGCGGTTTTGCTCAATATTTTCGACGCCCACTTGGACTACCACGGAACGAAAGAGGCGTATGCAGCGGCAAAGGCGAACATTTTCCGCAATCAAACGGAGCGCGATTATGCCGTCGTCAATGCCGACGATCCGCTCGTGATGAACATTGCCTCCTCGGTTCGATCGCAAAAAGTGCTGTTTTCGGCGACGAAGCTTCTTGGCGAAGGGGCGTACGTTCAAGATGGCGCCATCTATTGGAACGGTGATCCAGTTATCAGAATCGCTGACATCGTTCTTCCTGGACAGCACAATTTGGAAAACATTTTAGCGGCGGTGGCGGCCGCCAAGCTGGCCGGCGCCAGTGATGAGGCGATCCGCCAGGTGCTGGCGACGTTTTCCGGCGTGAAACATCGGCTTCAGTATGTGGCGGAAATTGACGGCCGGCGGTTTTACAACGACTCGAAAGCGACGAACATCTTAGCGACGCAAAAGGCGCTTTCAGCGTTTGCCGGCGAGCCGGTCATTTTGCTCGCTGGCGGGCTTGACCGCGGCAATGAGTTTGATGATCTTCTCCCGTATTTGCAACAGGTGAAGGCGGTCGTACTGTTCGGCCAGACGGCGGATAAAATCGGCCGCATCGCCCAAAAAGCGGGAATAGAAACGATCCGATATGTCGATAATGTGGAAAAAGCCGTCCCGGTTGCTTTCGAGCTTTCCGAACCGGGCGACGTCATTTTGCTCTCTCCAGCATGCGCCAGCTGGGATCAATACAAAACTTTCGAGGAGAGAGGGGACATTTTTATCAATGCCGTGCATAAGTTGAAATAGAGGGAAAGGGACAGCCCTTCCCCTCTAGTTTACAAAAATAGAGGTGTTGGGCATTGCCGCGGAAAAAGTCTGCGCCGGATTTTTTGCTCATTCTTTTGACGTTTTCGCTCTTGGCCATCGGACTTATTATGGTGTACAGCGCGAGCGCCATTTGGGCGGAATACAAATTCAACGATTCGTTTTTCTTCGCCAAGCGCCAGCTATTGTTTGCGGGCGTCGGCATTATCGCTATGTTTTTTGTCATGAACATCGATTATTGGGTGTGGCGCGACTGGTCGAAAGTGCTGCTTGGCGTCTGTTTTGTGCTGCTCGTTCTTGTGCTCATTCCCGGCATCGGCATGGTTCGCAACGGGTCGCGCAGCTGGATCGGCGTCGGGGCGTTTTCGATCCAGCCGTCCGAGTTTATGAAGCTGGCTATGATCGCTTTTTTGGCCAAATATTTATCGGAAAACCAAAAAAAAATTACGTCATTTAAACAAGGACTGTTGCCGGCGCTTTTGCTTGTGTTTGCCGCGTTCGGCATGATTATGCTGCAGCCGGACTTAGGAACGGGCACCGTTATGGTTGGTACGTGCGTGACGATGATTTTCGTCGCCGGCGCCCGTCTCAGCCATTTTGCCGGGCTTGGCGTTTTGGGGCTCGCTGGGCTTGCCGCCCTCATCCTGTCGGCTCCATATCGAATCAAGCGGATTACATCGTTTTTAAACCCATGGGAAGATCCACTTGGAAGCGGATTTCAAATCATCCAGTCGCTGTACGCCATTGGGCCGGGCGGCTTGTTCGGCCTTGGGCTCGGGCAGAGCAGACAAAAGTTTTTTTACTTGCCGGAGCCGCAAACCGACTTTATTTTCGCCATTTTAGCTGAAGAGCTCGGCTTTATCGGTGGTTCACTCGTTCTCCTGCTCTTTGCTCTTCTTCTTTGGCGCGGTGTGCGCATTGCCCTTGGCGCCCCTGACTTGTACGGAAGTTTTTTGGCGCTTGGCATTATTTCGATGATCGCGATTCAAGTGATGATCAATATCGGCGTTGTGACGGGACTGATGCCCGTTACCGGCATCACGCTCCCGTTTTTAAGCTACGGCGGATCGTCGCTGACGTTGATGTTGATGGCCATCGGCGTGCTGCTTAATATCAGCAGGCATGCCCGGTATTAGGCAAGCGGCGGATGTCCGCCGTTTTTTTGGCGTCTCTCGAACGCAGCCCATCGTCGAACGGTGCCGGCAAATGCGATAAAAACAGGCTCTCTCTTGCATTCATTTGTGATATAATGAAAATAAGTGCAAAAACAAAGAAACGGCAGCGGATGCCGTTTGTTTTTATACCGGTCGTTTCAGCGCGGGCTTTGAAGAAGAAAGCGGGGAATGCGATGGAAAAGGGAAAAGTCGTCGTCTTGGAGGACCGCGTGCCGAAACTGAAGGAGCGGCGCCGCCAGAAAGCGAACCGCCGGCTCATTGCGTACTTATCTTTCTTTTTTCTATTTATTTTGTGCGTCCTTTACTTCCAGTCGCCGCTTGGCGCTGTCGGGCATGTGGAAGTGAGCGGCAACCGTCATCTCACAGCGGAGCGCATCATCAGCTTAAGCGGCATTACGAAGCGGACAAGCTTTTGGAAAGTGAATGAACAAAACGTGGAAAAAAAGCTCACTCGCCATCCAGAAATTAAGGAGGCCACAGTGGAAAAACAGCTGCCGAACACGATCGCCATCCACGTCCGCGAATGGCGGCGAATCGCTTATGTGTATGACCGGCAAACGTTTTTTCCATTGCTTGAAAACGGGCGGCTGTTAAAGCAAGAAGGGACGAAGACGGCGCCAAGCGATGCGCCGGTGCTTGTCGGCTGGAAAGACGGCGACGCCATTGCTGAAATGACGGGGCAGCTCGCCGAACTGCCCGCGGCCGTGCTGGGCGCCATGTCGGAAATTCACTACAAGCCGACGAGGGAATATGAAGACCGCGTCATCGTCTACATGAATGACGGTTATGAAGTAAGCGCGACAATCCGGCAATTTGCGGACAAGCTGTCGCATTATCCTGCGATTGCCGCCGCGCTTGACCGAAACGTCAAAGGAGTCATTCATTTGGAAGTCGGCAGCTATTTTGTTCCTTACTCCCCCCCGAAAAAGGAGGATGGCGATGAAACGACAAGCCCGTAGCCGCCTCCTGCTGACGTTGATCTGCTTGATCTTCGGCGCCATGCTCGGGTTCTCGTACCAACATGCGAAAAACGAAGCATCCCGCCGCGAATGGAGCGACAGCGAGTGGAAAAAAGAGTACGAATATCGCTCGGCGCTTCTTGCTTTGCAAAAAGAAAACCGGTCGCTCAAGCAGCAGCTTGTCAAAAAGCAGGAGGAGCTGGCTGCGTGGGAGAAGAAGCTGGCCGAGGAGCAGGAGAACGAGGCCGGATTGGCAAAAGAAGCGGAACAGCTGCGCATGCATGTCGGAAAAGCGAGGGTGAAAGGGAAAGGTGTAGCAGTCACCCTTTCCGATTCCTCTTATATCCCCTCTGAAGCGAGCGCTACCAATTATATCGTTCATGAACAGCACGTATGGAAAGTTGTTCACGAGTTGCTCATTTCCGGCGCCGAAGCGGTCGCTATTAATGGGCAGCGCATTTCCCACCGTTCATACATCGTCTGCAACGGCCCAGTCATTGAGGTCGATGGAACGCAGCATGCCGCTCCGTTTGTCATTTCGGCCATTGGCAATCCGGACGTGCTCATGTCCGCTCTAGAGCTTCCCGGCGGCATCGTCGACGAACTTGTCGAAGACCATATCGACGTAAAAGTGGAAAAGCAAGGAGCGATCGTGTTGGATCCGGTGTTTGCGCCCGAGCCGTAAAACGGGCGGAAAGGGGCGGTGAAGCGCATTGGAACGGAAAAATCGATTCTATTTTGCCGGCGTAGCTGCCATATTCGGTGTGATGCTGGCCGTCGGGCTTCGGACGACGCTGCATCCGGAAGGACGCGACACGCGCGACATTTGGGAGTTGCGCGCTGATTTGACAAAAGAGCAGAAGCTTGAACAACGGCTGCTTGAGGAGCTAGAGAGTTACGAGGAAACATTGCGCCGCTACCGGCGGGAACACGAGGCGGGCGGCGCGACAGAGCTTGAAGCGACAGTCGCGAAGCTGAGGGAAGAAGCCGGGCTGACAGAAGTGAGAGGAAGCGGTCTCGTGTTGACGATCGCGCCGCTTTCGGCGGCCGGCTACGTTGGTCCGGCCGTTGCCGCCGTATCGCCCGAGCTATTGCAACGGTTAGTGAATGAGTTGAACAAATACGGGGCGAAAGAAATCGCCATCGACGGTGAGCGACTGACGAACCGGACGGCCATTCGCGATGTCAATGGCGCAACGAAAGTCGGGAGCCGCTCAGTGAGGCTGCCAGTCGAAGTGAGAGCAATCGCCGATGATGCGGACAAGCTGTACAGCGGGCTCGCCGTTTCGCCGATCCGCGATGATTTCGCCGTGGAAAACTTGGAGCTGTCAATATCCAAGCCCCAGCCGCTCGTTGTCATTCCGCCCGCGGCTAGCCGCCCTGATGTGAAATACATGGAGACAGCGAACGGCGGCAAGGAGGAGAAATAGCATGTGGCTTCCGCTTCTCGGATTGCTTCTTGGGTTTGCCATCGGCGTTCTCGCCGGCTGGGAAGTTCCCGATGAATATTCCAATTATTTGTCGATTGCCATTTTGGCCGCCTTTGATACATTAATCGGAGGATGGCGCGCCTACCTGCAGCGGACGTACGACGAAACCGTATTTATAACCGGGTTTTTTTTCAACATTGTTCTGGCCGCAACTTTAACTTTTCTTGGGGTGCATCTTGGTGTAGACTTGTATTTAGCGGCTGTGTTCGCCTTCGGCGTCCGCTTGTTTCAAAACATTGCCATCATCCGCCGCCTTTGGCTTGCTGAGTGGGCCAAGCGGCGGTACAATCGCGAAAAAAGTTAGGCAAAAGACAGGGAAAGTGTTTTCGCGTGTTGAATTATATAGGGTAAAACAAAATATAGTGTTGTTGCGAAACTCGCAAACTAGACATAGACCAATAGACAAAGAGATGGGAAATTTCAGCCGAAAAAGGAGGTGTCGCTGCTTACTGAAACGCCGGCCGGCACCGGCGCGTTTTTAGTAGGCAGATGCCAAAAAATGAGCAGCAATGAGATCGTCGTTAGCCTGGATGTCGGAACATCGAGCGTGAAAGTCATCATCGGGGAAATGCTAGGCAGCTCCATCAATATTATCGGGGTGGGCAATGTCAAAGCGGAAGGGCTCAAAAAAGGGGCGATTGTTGATATAGATAAAACGGTGCAGTCGATCAGACGGGCCGTCGAGCAAGCGGAGCGGATGGTCGGTTTATCGATCCGCCGTGTGATCGTCGGGGTGGCCGGCAGCCATATTCAGCTCCATGACTGCCACGGCATTGTCGCCGTCGCGAGCGAAAACCGGGAAATCAGCGATGAAGATGTCGCCCGCGTCATCGATGCCGCGCAAGTTGTCTCTATTCCTCCCGATCGGGAAATCATCGGCGTCGTTCCGCGCCAGTTTATCGTCGACGGGTTGGACGGCATTCATGATCCGCGCGGCATGCTCGGCGTCCGCTTGGAAATGGAAGGCACTATGGTGACTGGTGCGAAGACCGTATTACATAATCTTCTTCGCTGTGTGGAGCGGGCAGGCTTGGAAATCAGCGATATTTGTCTTCAGCCGCTGGCGGCCGGTTCGCTCGTGCTGTCCGATGACGAACGGCATTTGGGGGCGGCGCTCGTTGACCTGGGAGGCGGCTCGACAACGGTCGCTGTCTTTGAGCAAGGGACGTTGCAAGCTGTCTCTTCGCTGCCGGTCGGCGGGGAGCACATTACGAAAGACTTGGCCATCGGATTGCGGACGACAACGGACGATGCCGAAAAAATCAAACTGAAGCACGGACATGCATTTTACGACTACGCTTCGGAGGAAGAAGTGTTCAGCGTGCCGATCATGGGCACCGATCAACACCAGCAGTTCAGCCAGCTGGAGATCGCCGATATTATTGAGGCGAGACTGGAAGAAATTTTGCAAATGGTTCAGCAGGAAGTGCGTCGTCTCGGGTTTCGCGATCTCCCCGGCGGCTATGTGCTGACCGGCGGCGTCGCCAATATGCCAGGGTTGCTTGAGCTGGCCCACGTCGTTTTAGGGACGAGCGTCCGCATTGCCATGCCGGATTATATCGGTGTGCGCGACCCGCAGTATACGATCGGCGTTGGCTTGCTCAAGTTCGCCTACCGGCAGGCGCAGCTGCAAGGGAAAACGGTCCCGGTTGCCGCTGCGGTGGAGCCGGTCGAGCGCTCCTCGCCAAAACAGCAGTCGAAACCGAAAAAGAAAGAAGACCATTTTGGGAAGAAGGTCAAGAGATTTTTTGGTTCTTTCTTTGAATAGAGATTGAAATTTTAGGAGGATTTGGCCATGTTGGAGTTTGAGACAACAGTCGATCAGTTGGCAACGATCAAGGTGATTGGAGTCGGGGGCGGCGGCAACAACGCCGTCAATCGGATGATTGAGCATGGGGTGCAAGGTGTAGAGTTTATTGCGGTCAATACGGATGCACAGGCGCTCAACTTGTCGAAGGCGCCGATCAAGCTGCAAATCGGGGCGAAGCTGACACGCGGCTTGGGCGCGGGGGCAAACCCAGAAGTTGGAAAAAAAGCAGCTGAGGAGAGCAAAGAGCAAATTGAAGAAGCGCTTCGCGGCGCCGATATGGTGTTTGTCACCGCTGGCATGGGCGGCGGCACGGGAACTGGCGCTGCCCCGGTCATCGCCCAAATTGCGCGCGAGTTAGGGGCGCTTACGGTCGGCGTTGTTACGCGCCCGTTTACGTTTGAGGGGCGCAAGCGGGCGACGCAGGCCGCAAGCGGCATCGCCGCCATGAAAGAGGCGGTCGATACGCTCATCGTCATTCCGAACGATCGATTGCTTGAGATTGTCGACAAAAATACGCCGATGCTTGAGGCGTTCCGCGAAGCGGACAATGTGCTGCGCCAAGGGGTGCAAGGCATTTCCGATTTGATCGCCGTGCCGGGGTTGATCAACCTTGACTTCGCTGATGTGAAGACGATCATGTCGAATAAAGGTTCGGCATTGATGGGGATTGGCATCGCCAGCGGCGAAAACCGAGCTGCTGAGGCAGCAAAAAAAGCCATTTCCAGCCCGCTGTTGGAGACGTCGATCGACGGCGCGCAAGGGGTGCTCATGAACATCACCGGCGGCATGAACTTAAGTTTGTACGAAGTGCAGGAGGCTGCCGACATCGTCGCTTCGGCGGCCGACCAAGAAGTGAACATGATCTTCGGCTCCGTTATTAATGAGAACTTAAAGGACGAGATCATCGTGACGGTCATTGCGACCGGATTCAACGAAAACGTCGCTTCGCAGCCGCGGCCGCCGCGCATTGGCATCGGCACTGTGCCGAAAGCGGCGCCGGCGCCAAAGCGGGAAAAGCGCGAAGAGCCGATACAAGACTATGCGGCGCTCCGCTCGGGGCAAGCAGAAGATCCGCTTGACATTCCCGCTTTCTTGCGCAACCGCAACCGCCGCCGCTAGATGGCGAAACGAGGGTGTCCCAAAAGCAACGGGACACCCTTTCTTCATCACAAGATGCATGCACGAACGTGCACGAAGCACTTTGGTGAAACAATATATTGTATCTCTCTTAAAGAAAGACGATCTTTTGAGACAGCCTCGCTTTTCCGATTAGGACCAAAAACTTCTCGCGTTGGCCGCCCGCTCTCTCGCAACGAAAGGGCGAAAAAGAGAAGGCGGGCTAGGCTTTCGTGCCGGCCGATTTGATCCGCCGTGGTTCCCCCTGTTTTGACAAAACATCTCCTTTTTCACCGCCACCGATTGACAGACTTTCCCTCGCAAGGTGCTATATACTTGTTTCAGACAAAGCCGATATGGGCGGGGGAGGGGCTTGACGGTTGGTCGTCTATCTCGATGTGATTTGGCTGTTGAACGTCTGTTTTGACGCGTTGCTTCTTTGGCTGACGGCGCTCATGCTCAAGCGGCCGATCGTCTGGTGGCGTCTGTTGGCTGGGGCGTTGATCGGTTCGCTGCTTGTCATATTGCTGTTTACCCCGTTTTCCGCCATCGCCCAGCACCCGTTGGTAAAAGTAGCTGTTTCCGTGTTGATCGTGTGGGCCGCCTTCGGGTTTAAGCGCCCGCGCTATTTGCTTGAGAATATGCTGGCGTTTTACTTTGCCACGTTCGCCGTCGGCGGCGGCATGCTGGCGGTTCATTATGTTTTCGCGCACCAACTGTCCGTCCGCCAAGGAATGCTTCTCATGCATCATCCCGGAGCGGGCGATCCGGTCAGTTGGCTGTTTGTTGTCATCGGGTTTCCGGTTTTATGGCTTTTTTCTCGCCGAAGGGTGGAGGCGATTCGCGAAAAAAAACTGCGGTTTGAATATATCATTGAGGTCAAGATCGTATGGGACGGGCGGCCGCTTATGCTGCGCGGCTTGATTGACAGCGGCAACCAGCTCGTCGATCCGTTGACAAAAACGCCGGTGATGGTAGTCGAACAGGAAAAAGCAAAGGCCGTGCTTCCTGAGGAGCTACTGGGTTGTCTCAGCTCTCCCATGATGCTGGCTTCCCCGCCGGAGCGGTGGGTCCATCGCCTCCGTCTCATTCCGTACCGTGCGGTCGGCAGCGGTCCACAAATGATGGCGGCGGTTAAGCCAGACCGCATTATGCTGCGGTACGAAAACGAATGGTTGGAAGTAGCGCAAGGGCTTGTGGCGCTAAGCGCTGATCCGCTGTCGACGGATGGGGAGTACGACTGCATCGTCCATCCGAAAATGGTGCAGGCGGGAAGAAAGCTGACCGCTTCGTAGGTTTTGTTAGTATATCATACTCACTTTTGATCCGTTTAGAAGGGGGATTTTCATGAGAAAATGGAAACTTCGCTTCATGAACTGGCTGTATAAGCTTTTGGCCAAGCTTGGCCTGAAGGCGGATGAAATTTATTATATCGGAGGCAGCGAAGCCCTCCCGCCGCCGCTGACAAAAGAAGAAGAGGAGCAGCTGATTGCCAGGCTCGCCGCCGGTGATGACACGGCAAGATCGCTTTTGATCGAACGCAATTTGCGTCTTGTCGTCTACATTGCGCGCAAGTTTGAAAACACCGGCATTCACATTGAAGATTTGATCAGCATTGGAACGATCGGCCTCATTAAGGCGGTCAACACGTTCAACCCAGAGAAGAAGATCAAGCTGGCGACATACGCGTCGCGCTGCATTGAAAACGAAATTTTAATGTATTTGCGCCGCAACAACAAAGTGCGGGCGGAAGTGTCGTTTGATGAACCGCTCAATATCGACTGGGATGGCAACGAGCTGTTGCTTTCCGACGTGTTGGGAACGGATGACGACGTGATTACGAAAGATTTGGAAGCGGATGTCGACCGGCGCTTGCTCTTAAACGCCTTGCGCCAGCTGAGCGACCGCGAGAAGCAAATTATGGAATTGCGTTTTGGCCTCTCCGGCGGCGAAGAAAAGACGCAAAAAGACGTCGCTGATTTGCTCGGTATTTCGCAATCGTACATATCGCGGCTCGAGAAGCGGATCATTAAACGGTTGCGCAAAGAATTCAATAAAATGATGTAGCGGGCGGCGGGAGCGAAATTCCGCCGCTTTTTCCGCGTCGGACAGGCTGTGCATATTTTTCCCTTCCAAGGAGATACTGAAAACTGACGACTTAGCATCTCCTGATGGGAGGGAACAACTTGACGAGGAACAAAGTCGAGATTTGCGGCGTAGACACTTCGAAGCTTCCCGTCCTCAAAAATGAGGAAATGCGTGAACTGTTTCGACGGATGCATGAGGGGGATTTGGAGGCAAGAGAAAAATTAGTAAACGGCAACTTGCGCCTCGTGTTGAGCGTCATTCAGCGCTTCAACAACCGAGGCGAATTTGTCGATGATTTGTTTCAAGTCGGCTGCATCGGACTTATGAAATCGATTGATAATTTTGACCTCAATCAAAACGTGAAGTTTTCCACTTACGCCGTGCCGATGATCATCGGCGAAATCCGCCGCTATTTGCGCGACAACAACCCGATCCGCGTTTCGCGCTCGCTGCGCGACATCGCCTACAAAGCGTTGCAAGTGCGAGAGCGGCTCATGAGCGAGACGGCGAAAGAACCGTCAACCGAGGAAATTGCCAAAGAACTCGGCGTCGCCCATGAGGAAGTGGTTTTTGCCCTCGATGCCATTCAAGATCCTGTTTCGTTGTTTGAGCCGATTTACAACGACGGCGGCGACCCGATTTATGTGATGGACCAGCTGAGCGATGAGCGCAACCGCGACAGCCAATGGATCGAAGAAATCGCCTTGAAGGAAGGGCTTCGGCGGTTGAATGAGCGGGAAAAAATGATCATCCGCAAACGCTTTTTCCAAGGAAAGACGCAAATGGAAGTGGCCGAGGAAATCGGCATTTCCCAAGCGCAAGTGTCGAGGCTCGAAAAAGCGGCGATCCGGCAAATGAATAAAAACATCCAAGTATGACAGGCTGCAGGTGCAGCCTTTTTCTTTGGCACATAACTGCACATTTGGCTTCATATAGATGAAAAAGAGGGAGAGAGGAAAGGCGGGGAGAAAAACCGTGATGAGAATTTCCGAATTTCAGACGAAAGATGTCGTCAATGTAGCCAATGGGAAGAAGCTTGGCAATATTGGGGACATTGATATTGATTTAGATACTGGAAAAATCCGCTCACTCATTATTTTAGGCGCCGGAAAGATGCTCGGGCTGTTCGGCCGCGAAGAGGCGGTCGTCATTCCATGGCAGAACATCGTCAAAATCGGAGCCGATGTTATTTTAGTCCGCCTTCATGATTCCGATTAAACGGCTGGTGCAACGATTGGCCCCGTCGCTTGCAACGCGGCAGGACGATGTTGCAGACCTTTCCGCTTTTCGTGGGCAGATCGGCTATGCCGCCAGCGCGGTTTTCGGGCGGCAATAAGGGTTGGACAATTTCTGCGGCAATGTTTCGACAAAATCATAAATAAAGGTTATCATGGACAAACAAACTATGATAAAATAGGAAAAAAAGTGATAAAAAACTACAAAAAACAGCGTGAGGTTGACGCGAATGCCGGACATTTTTCAACAAGAAGCCCGCGGCTGGCTCCGCTGCGGTGCGCCTCCGTTTGCTGGAGCCGTCGCTGGATTGACGACGAAACATGGCGGGGAGAGCAAAGGGCCGTTCGCTTCGCTGAATATGGGGCTGCACGTCGGCGACGATCGCACGGTTGTTGTCGCCAACCGCGGGCGTTTGGCGCAATGGCTCTCATTCCCGCTTGAGCGATGGGTATGTTGTGAACAAGTGCATGGCGCCGACATTCGGAAGGTGACGAAAAACGAACGGGGGAACGGAGCGCAAGATTTCGCCACGGCGGTTCCAGGGGTCGACGGGTTGTATACAGACGAAGCGGAGGTGTTGCTCGCGCTTTGTTTTGCCGATTGTGTGCCCATTTATTTTGTGGCGCCATCTGCTGGGTTAGTCGGCCTTGCTCATGCCGGGTGGCGGGGAACGGCCGGCGGCATCGCTGGTCACATGGTGCGGCTTTGGCAAACGCGCGAACACATCGCGCCGAGCGACATCTATGTTGCCATCGGACCTGCCATCGGTCCGTGCTGTTATACGGTTGACGACCGTGTCGTGGACAGTCTGCGCCCGACGCTTCCTCCGGAAAGCCCGTTGCCATGGCGGGAAACAAGCCCAGGGCAATATGCGCTCGACTTAAAGGAAGCCAATCGGCTTCAGTTGATCGCGGCTGGCGTTCCGAACAGCCATATTTATGTGTCAGAACGCTGTACAAGCTGTGAGGAAGCGTTGTTTTTTTCCCATCGCCGCGACCGCGGAACGACTGGAAGGATGTTGGCGTTTATCGGCCGAAGGGAGGAGACGGCATGACGGTGCGCGACAACTTGGCGGCCATTCGCCGAGAAATCGAGGCGGCCTGCGCTCGCGTCGGCCGCGATCCGGCCGGCGTGCGCATCGTGGCGGTCACTAAATATGTCGATGCCGAGCGGGCGATGGAGGTGCTTGACGCCGGCATTGCCGACCTCGGCGAAAACCGCTCCGACCAATTGATTGAAAAGCATGCACGGATCGGAAATCAAGCGACGTGGCATTTCATTGGGACGCTTCAGTCGCGCAAAGTCAAAGACATTATTGATAAAGTCGATTACATTCATTCACTCGACCGCTTGTCGCTCGCGAAAGAAATTGAAAAACGGGCGGTGCGGCCAGTAAAATGTTTTGTGCAAGTGAACGTGTCGGGGGAAGTGACCAAACACGGGCTCGCCCCCGAAGAAACGATTCCGTTTATTGAACAACTTCGCGCCTTTTCGCGCATCGAAGTCGTCGGATTGATGACGATGGCGCCGCACACGGACGACGAAGCGGTATTGCGCGCTTGCTTCCGCCGATTGCGAGTGCTGAAGGAACACGTTCAGGCGATGGGAATGGCCCATGCGCCATGCACCGAACTGTCAATGGGCATGTCAAACGATTACACGATCGCTATTGAGGAAGGAGCGACGTTTGTGCGCATAGGCAGCGCGCTTGTTGGATCATTGTAGGAGGTGAAACCGGATGGGATTGATGAAAAAATTCCGTGATTATTTTTTAGAAGAAGACTACGAAGACTATGAAGAAGAATATGAGGCGCCACAGCCGGAAGAAGAGGCGCTGCCGAAGACGGCAGGCAAGGCGAACGTCGTCAGCCTGCAAAGCGTGCAAAAATCGGCGAAAGTCGTGCTTGCTGAGCCGAGGGTGTATGCGGAGGCGCAGGAGATCGCCGACCATTTGAAAAGCCGGCGCGCGGTCATCGTCAACTTGCAGCGCATCCAGCATGAGCAGGCGAAGCGGATCGTCGACTTTTTAAGCGGCACGGTGTACGCCATTGGCGGCGACATTCAGCAAGTCGGCACAAAAATTTTTTTATGCACCCCGGAAAACGTCGACGTCAGCGGCTCGATTTCGCTCGACGGCGAGGATGACAGACCGATGAAGAGGTGGTAGCTGTTGGATTATGTACTCACGTTTTTGACGACAGTGATTCAAGTGTACTCGTATGCGCTGATCATTTATATTTTAATGTCATGGTTTCCCAATGCGCGCGAAACGCGGTTCGGACAGATGTTGGCCGCTATTTGCGAGCCGTATTTAGAGCCGTTTCGGCGGGTCATTCCGCCGCTTGGCATCATTGACGTCTCAAAAATCGGCCGAAAAATNCCCAATGCGCGCGAAACGCGGTTCGGACAGATGTTGGCCGCTATTTGCGAGCCGTATTTAGAGCCGTTTCGGCGGGTCATTCCGCCGCTTGGCATCATTGACGTCTCCCCAATCGTCGCGTTTATCGTTCTTGAATTCGCGACGAGAGGGCTTCACGCCCTGTTCGACATTCTTCAGTCGCAGTTTTAACTTCGTTTTGCGCGCACGGCGCCGCCGCTCTCCGCCCGGCAGGCAAAAAGGCGGAAGGGCGAAACTCGCAGAGAGGAATCCGTTGTGGGTTCCTTTCTTCCATGAAAGCAAGGTGACGTCGAGTGGAGCTGTATCAGCATTTTCGCAAAGAGGAACATCCGTTCATTGATCAAGTGCTCGAGTGGAAGGAGATGGTGAGCCGTCAGTACGCTCCGAAGCTGACCGATTTTCTCGATCCGCGCGAGCAGCAAATCGTGCAAAGCATCGCCGGCGGTGCGGAAGATGTGCGCGCGTTCTTTTTCGGCGGCGCCCCGTTTGTCGAGCGGAAGCGGGTGTTTCTCGCTCCGCCGTATATCGACCCTGAGGAAGAGGATTATGGCATTGTACTGTTTGCCGTCCGCTATCCGGCGAAATTCGTTTCCCTTGAACATCGCGATGTGTTGGGGGCGCTGATGTCGCTTGGCTTGCGGCGCGGCAAGTTTGGCGATATTCTCATTCGGGATGGGGAAATTCAGTTTTTTGTTGCTGCTGAAGTCGCCGACTACGTCCGCTTGCATGTCGAAACGATCGGCAAAGCTCCGGTTGCGCTTGAGCCGCTTCCGTTGTCGGCAGCCATGCCGCTTGCCGAAACGTGGGAGGAAGGAACGGTCACGGTGTCTTCTCTAAGGCTCGATGCTGTGCTCGCTCAGGCGTTTCGCCTTGCGCGCGAGAAAGCGCGTGCGCTTGTTGAAAGCGGGCTTGTCAAAGTCAACTGGAAGGTGGTGGACAAGCCGGATTTCCTCTGCGGACCGGGCGATGTCCTGTCGGCGCGCGGTTTTGGCCGCTGCAAGCTGTTTTCGGTGGAAGGGCCGACGAAAAAAGAGCGCTGGCTCGTTCAGATTGGCCGACAAAAATAAGCAAATGACGGCAGGAAATCGGCAAACCATGTCGAATGAAAGTGAAGAAAAGGAATGATGGAGACGGAGGTGGCCGTTGTGCCGTTGACGCCATTGGATATTCACAACAAGGAATTCAGCCGCGGGTTTCGTGGGTACGATGAAGACGAAGTGAACGAGTTTCTCGATCAAGTCATTAAAGACTATGAAATGCTCATCCGTGAAAAAAAGCAGCTGGAAGAAAAAGTGGCCGAACTGACGGAAAAGCTGAACTACTTTGCGAACATTGAAGAGACGCTCAATAAGTCGATTCTTGTTGCACAGGAAGCAGCGGAAGAAGTGAAGCGGAATGCGCAAAAAGAGGCGAAGCTGATCATTAAAGAGGCGGAAAAAAACGCCGAGCGCATCATCAGCGATGCATTAGCGAAATCGCGGAAAATCGCCCTCGAGATCGAGGAGCTGAAGCGGCAGTCGAAAGTGTTCCGCGCCCGTTTCCGCATGCTTGTCGAGGCCCAGCTCGATATGATCAACAGCCGCGATTGGGACGAGTTGATGGAGTATGAGGCGCCGGATTTGGAAGAAGGGGCGAGAGAACCGCTGTCACAGCCTTGACGAACCGAAGACGTTTCGGTTATAATAATTGGCAAAAATCGCCGCATCAGCCGCCGTGGGAGGCGGTTGGCTTTTTTCAGGATGAATAGCGAAATAGCCATCGACGATGAAAGGGACAGTAGCTCTTGTACGACCGGTCGCAGCGAGCCGGGGATGGTGGAAGCCTGGCATCGGCGCAAGAGTGAACATCACCCTGGAGTTCCATGCCGAACATCAAGTAGGCCATGGCGCGTCATTCCCGTTACGAATGAAAAGAGGGCTGTGCGTCGTTTGCATGGCCAAGAAGGGTGGTACCGCGAGACCGTTCTCGTCCCTTGCCGGGGGGAGAACGGTTTTTTATTTGGAATCTATCGTTCGAAGGAGGAGCAAGGATGGATTACAAAGAAACGCTGCTCATGCCGAAGACCGACTTCCCGATGCGCGGCAACTTGCCGAAGCGGGAGCCGGAAATGCAAAAAAAATGGGAGGAAATGGACATTTACCGGAAAGTGCAGGAGCGGACGAAAGGACGGCCGCTGTTTGTTCTGCATGACGGCCCGCCGTATGCCAACGGCGACATTCATATGGGTCATGCGCTGAACAAAATTTTAAAAGATATCATCGTCCGCTACAAATCCATGAGCGGCTATTGCGCCCCATACGTGCCGGGCTGGGATACGCACGGCTTGCCGATCGAAACGGCCCTTGCCAAGCAAGGAGTTGACCGCAAATCGATGAGCGTCGCCGAGTTCCGCAAGCGGTGCGAGCAATATGCGTATGAACAAATCGACAACCAGCGCCGGCAATTCAAGCGGCTCGGTGTGCGCGGCGACTGGGACAACCCATACATTACGCTCAAACCGGAGTACGAAGCCCAGCAAATTAAAGTGTTTGGCGAAATGGCGAAAAAAGGGCTCATCTACAAAGGGTTGAAGCCGGTCTATTGGTCGCCGTCAAGCGAATCGGCGCTCGCCGAAGCGGAAATCGAATATAAAGACAAGCGCTCGCCGTCGATTTATGTCGCCTTCCCGGTGAAAAACGGCAAAGGCGTGCTTGAGGGCGATGAGCGAATCGTCATTTGGACGACGACGCCGTGGACGATTCCGGCGAACTTGGCGATCGCGGTTCATCCGGATTTGGATTACCATGTTGTCGATGTCAGCGGAAAACGGTATGTCGTCGCTGCCGCCTTGGCGGAATCGGTGGCGAAAGAAATCGGTTGGGACGCATGGTCGGTCGTCAAAACGGTCAAAGGAAAAGAGCTTGAATACGTCGTGGCGAGACATCCGTTTTATGAGCGCGACTCGCTTGTTGTGTGCGGCGAACACGTCACGACCGACGCCGGCACGGGCTGCGTCCATACGGCGCCGGGCCACGGGGAAGACGACTTTCTCGTTGGGCAAAAATATGGGCTTCCGGTCCTTTGTCCGGTTGATGAACGCGGCTACATGACCGAGGAAGCGCCGGGATTTGCCGGGATGTTTTACGAAGACGCCAACAAGGCGATTACACAGAAGCTTGAGGAAGTCGGCGCTTTGTTGAAGCTTGGGTTTATCACCCACTCGTATCCGCACGACTGGCGGACAAAGCAGCCGACGATTTTCCGGGCGACAACGCAATGGTTTGCGTCGATCGATAAAATCCGCAACGAGCTGCTTCAAGCGATTAAGGAAACGAAATGGATTCCGGAGTGGGGGGAAATCCGCATCCACAACATGGTGCGCGACCGCGGCGACTGGTGCATTTCCCGCCAACGCGCCTGGGGGGTGCCGATTCCGGTCTTTTACGGCGAAAACGGTGAACCGATCATCACCGATGAGACGATTGAGCATGTGTCGAACTTGTTCCGCCAATACGGGTCGAACGTCTGGTTTGAGCGCGAGGCGAAAGACTTGCTTTTTCGGCGCCGTTTTCCTCGCCTTCCGGCTCGGTCCAGCCTATCACACCGCCCTTCCCGGCCCAAAAGACTACGGGTCGCCGGTGACCGAGGAAAGAGTGTTGA
>NZ_AYSF01000051.1:0-21243 GCF_000498995.1 Geobacillus thermopakistaniensis | reverse complement strand
TAGGCACGCCGCCAGCGTTCGTCCTGAGCCAGGATCAAACTCTCCAAAAGAAAGTTGATTGGCTTTTGCTTTGGCCAATGCGGCCTCAGCTTTTCGTTGCGCTTTGTTTCGTTCAGTTTTCAAGGAACGAGCTATTCTTTCTTTGTTCGAGGAATTCGCCTCCTCGAAAGCGACTCTTATAATATATCACCTTTTTTTGTTTTTGTCAACACATTTTTTGCTTTTTTTCGCCGCACCGAAACGGCTTTATTAATATAGCACCTCTGTTTTGATGTGTCAACTGTTCATTCAAGATTTTTTCTTTCAAATCAAAACCGCTTTGTTCTTATCTCTTCCACTCTCTTGCTAACATCCCGTACACAACATGGTCAACAAAATGATCGTAAAGCCACTCCGCGTCTCGAATCGTTCCTTCATTTGTAAATCCCAGCCGTTCTGGAATCGCTCTGCTCCGGTGATTTTCTGTTGCACAGCGGATTTCAACGCGATTCATCCCTTGCTCTGTAAACAAATAGTCGATGCACGCCTTGCATGCTTTCGTCATCAGCCCCATTCCTTGAAACGATTCGCCAAGCCAGTAAGCCAATGCTCGTTTTTCGATTCACCCGATCAATATAATGAATTCCAATGACACCGGCCAATTGGCCACGATGCCAAATCCCTGCCTCAAAACCATTGCCAGCAGCAAATTTCCGCAATCCTTGACCGACCTTTTAGGACATACAAAAAAGACTGCTCCGAAAGGCTATCCAAACTGCCTTTTGGAACAGTCTTGCGTCTCCGTTACTATTCCCGCAAAAAGACGAAGTAACAAATAAAAACGACAAACAGCACATACAACAGCGGATGCACGTCTTTGCCGCGGCCTTTTAAAATCATCGTGATCGGGTAGAAGATGAAGCCAACGGCAATCCCAGTGGCGATGCTGTAGGAAAGCGGCATCGTGATGAGCGTGAAGAATGCCGGTACAGCGACTTCGAACTTCTTCCAGTCAATTTCGCCGATCGACGAGGCCATTAATACCCCGACGATGATGAGCGCTGGCGCGGTGACCGGTGCGGTAATGACGCTTAACAGCGGCGAGAAGAACAACGCCAGCAAGAACAAAATCCCCGTCACGACCGCGGAAAACCCTGAGCGTCCTCCAGCGGCGACGCCGGCTGACGATTCGATGTACGACGTCGTTGTCGATGTGCCAAACACCGCTCCGACCATGACGGCTGTCGCGTCAACGAGCAGCGCTTTGCCGGCGCGCGGCAGTTTATTGTTTTTCAACAACCCGGCTTGGTTGGCGACAGCCAAGAGCGTCCCGGTCGCATCGAAAAAGTCGACAATAAAGAACGTTAAGACAACACCGAGCATTTTCCACGAGAAAATGTCCGGCAAATGCTTGATCGCTACACCGAAGGTTGGTGAAATGTCCGGAATAGCGCCGACAATTTGATGCGGCACTTTGATCAAACCGAAAATCATGCCGACAATCGCGGTAATGACCATGCCGTAAAAGACGCCGCCGTTTACTTTTCTTACCATCAAAACAACAGTAATGAACAATCCAAAAATGGCCAACAGTGTATTGCCGTCTTTCAACGAACTTAATCCGACGAGCGTTGCTTTGTTATCGACAATAATTCCAGCGTTTTGCAAGCCGATGAACGTGATGAACAGCCCAATTCCGGCGCTGACTGCATATTTCAGTTCAACCGGGATGGCATCGATAATTTTTTCCCGAATGCCGGTGAGCGATAAAATCGTAAAAATGATGCCGGAAACAAACACTCCTGCCAGCGCTGTTTGCCACGGAATGCCCATATGCAGCACGACGGTGAAGGCGAAAAAGGCATTCAGCCCCATCCCAGGCGCCAAGGCGATTGGATAGCGGGCCAACACTCCCATCAAAATCGATCCGTACGCCGCTGCCAAAGCCGTGGCGACAAACACGGCGCCTTGGTCAATGCGCAGTTCATCAGGAAAATCTTTCACAGCCCCTAACGACAAGGTAAATGGGTTGACGAACAAAATGTACGCCATCGACAAAAACGTCGTCAGCCCGGCGATAATCTCCGTTCGATAGTTCGTGCCGAGCTCATCAAACTGGAAGTACTTTCTCACGTCTGCCCCCTCCTATACATAAAATAAAAAACGCTTCTAGCAGCTACCAGAAGCGTTGACTAGGAAGGAATGACGAACAGAGAGAGGACAAACAAGCACTCTCCGATCCCGCATCCCTCGTAGTCAAGCTATTTACGGTAGCTTGGTAGAAACTCCCGAGCCATATTCCCGGGATTATACGACGGAATTCAACAATATTCATGATTCCACGGCTATTGTATCAGCCTGAAGATGACCTGTCAAGAAAAAAGACGAACATTTCTTTGGAAATGTTCGTCTTTTGTTCGTTTTTATTCCCGCTCGATCGTTGCCGGAGGCTTGCTTGTAATATCGTAGACGACGCGGTTGACATGCGGCACCTCATTGACGATGCGCGTTGAAATCCGCTCGAGCACATCCCACGGGATGCGCGCCCAATCGGCGGTCATCCCGTCAATCGAGGTCACCGCGCGGATGGCCACCGTATAATCGTACGTGCGGGCATCCCCCATCACCCCAACGCTGCGAATGTCGGGAAGGACGGTAAAGTATTGCCAAATTTCGCGGTCCAACCCAGCTTTTTTCACTTCTTCGCGCAAAATGGCGTCTGATTCGCGAACGATTTCCAATTTTTCTTCCGTCACTTCTCCAAGAACACGGATGCCAAGCCCTGGCCCCGGGAACGGCTGCCGCCAGACGATTTCGTCTGGGATTCCTAGTTGCGTGCCGAGTGCACGCACTTCGTCTTTAAACAGCGTATTGAGCGGTTCGATCAGTTCGAATTTCATATCTTCCGGCAAACCGCCGACATTATGATGCGATTTGATCGTTTGCGCCGTCGCCGTGCCGCTTTCGATAATGTCGGTATAGAGCGTGCCTTGCACCAAAAATTCAATGCCTTCAAGCTTGGCCGCCTCGTCGTCAAATACGTAAATAAACTCGTTGCCGATGATTTTCCGCTTTTGTTCCGGGTCCGTAACCCCTTTGAGTTTCGCCAAAAAGCGGTCTTTCGCATCAACTTTAATGACATTCATTTGGAACTGCTCACGGAACGTCTTCATGACGCTTTCGGCTTCACCTTTGCGCAAAAGGCCATGGTCGACGAAAATACAAGTAAGTTGATCGCCAATGGCGCGGTGCACCAAAACGGCAGCAACCGACGAATCGACTCCGCCGCTTAAGGCGCACAGCACTTTTTTTCCGCCCACTTGTTCACGGATGCGGCGCACCTGCTCATCAATAAAGTTTTCCATCGTCCAGTCGCCCCGGCAGCCGCATACCTCAAAGACAAATTTCTTCAATAGATCATTGCCGTATACCGAGTGGCGCACTTCTGGATGGAATTGCACTCCATACCATTTTCGCCGTTCGTCACTCATCGCAGCAATCGGGCACGAAGGGCTCGTCGCATCGACAGCGAAACCAGCCGGCGGAGCGGTCACCAAATCGCCGTGGCTCATCCAAACGACTTGCTCGTCCGGCAAACCATGAAAAAGCAAAGAATCGTTTTTCACTTGGATGAGCGCTTTGCCGTATTCACGATGCGTCGCTTTTTCCACCTTACCTCCTAAATGGTGCGCCATCAGCTGCATCCCGTAGCAAATCCCTAAAATCGGCAGCCCCAGCTCAAAAATCGCTGGGTCGCATGTAAACGCTTGTTCATCATACACGCTGTTTGGACCGCCCGAGAAAATGATTCCTTTGGCGTTCAGCGCACGAATTTCCTCAGCACGGATCGTGTGCGGATGCAGTTCGCTGTAGACGCCAAACTCTCGGATGCGGCGGGTAATCAGCTGGTTATATTGACTGCCAAAGTCCAAGACGACGATCATTTCTTGGTTCATGTTTTCCACCCCGTCAAAAAAATAACGCTGCCATTGCCCAAAATATGGATGAAGGCAGAATAGCAGCGTCTTCTGCCTTCATAGTCGGGCCGTTTACGGCGGCCCGGTAGAGACGCGCAAGCCATATTCTTGCGCTTATATGAAGGGCTTTCGTCTATCCGTATGCAAATTTGAGTTCATTCTATCAACTTGCCGGCATACGGTCAAGAGATCGTCCTTTTTATTAAATTTTCCCACAATTCCACCGCTTCACGGACATTGGCTTCCTTGATTCCCGTTCCGTATACGGCGCGTTCATATAGTTTCGTCAACCGATTCATTTCATCTGTTTCAAACAGGCGATCCACTTCGGCGGCGTATTGACGCAGCGTTTCATGCGGCCGACGCTTAAGTCCATAATCTTGCAAATGGCGAAGAAGCGCCCCGTACGCAGAAATGAGCCAGGCGGCCCCATCGAGTTTCCGGCGGCGGAACCGAAACAGCGTAAAGCGCGGCCACCATTTCCGCCTTGTCGCATAGGCCGCTCCGCCCAACACGGCCAACACGACCAGCGCGGTCAACCCCATTTTCCACGACCAAACATCCGCCAGCTTCTCCCACCAATGCTCCCCCTGTGCCGTCGAAGGTTGCTCAAGTAATTGATCGAGCGGCACACGCGGCGTTTCCCGTTCTTCCGGCTGCAGCTGTGGTTCTGGCTCCTCTGGATTCGAAGCGGCAAGCGAGAACGCATATGGATTGACAAACCCTTGCGTCGGTTCAAACGGCACCCAGCCGATGCCTTCAAAATACACTTCGACCCATGAATGGGCGTCGTTGTTGCGCACTTCATAAACCGATTGCCCGTCTTGTTCCCCAACCAACCGTCCGGATGTGTACCCTTTCACCCAGCGCGCTGGAATGCCCAGTGTGCGGACGAGCACCGCCATCGAGGTGGAAAAATTGTCGCAATACCCTTGCTTCGTCTCAAATAAAAACTGGTCGACGTAATCTTGATCAGGCCCGGGAACAGCGACGTCCGTCGTTTCGTACGTGTATCCGTTCAGATGGAAGTATTGCTCGATCGCTTTTACCTTGTCGTACACGGTTTCTTTTCCATCAGTAATTTGCTTCGCCAACTCGCGAACCCGTTGCGGAAGCGTCTCTGGCAATTGCGTATAGCGTTTCAAAAAGGGCGGGTTTTGGACAGGAGGCGCGGCGCGCAATGCCTCAATCGGAAAATCTGGCTCCATATACGTCAGCATATACTGACGGATCGGAAGCGCGTTGGCGTTTTGATCGCTCGTATAAATTTTTTCCGTCGCCATATGCATGCGGTAGACGATATGGTCAGACGTTTGCACCTGTTGCAAGCCGAGCGGATAGACGAGATGAAACGCCTGGTCTTGGCGGGTGATTTCCGCCGTCTGCTCGACTGTCTTGACTTTGTCGCTCCACCATTCATACCTAATCAGCTCACCGTTTCCAAACGACTGGACTTGTTCGCTTTGAAACGCTTCCCACCCTTTTCCTGTGTAAATGTCTTTCGTTTCGACGCGCCA
This sequence comes from Geobacillus thermopakistaniensis, assembly GCF_000498995.1. Classification (NCBI taxonomy): domain Bacteria; kingdom Bacillati; phylum Bacillota; class Bacilli; order Caryophanales; family Anoxybacillaceae; genus Geobacillus; species Geobacillus thermopakistaniensis. The sequence goes on along the minus strand of NZ_AYSF01000051.1, from coordinate 15,770 downwards.
ATAATGACGGCCTTGGTCTTTGGCAATGAAAACGACGGTATCATCAGCAATAAACGGCCCGCCGAGGCGGGAATCATTTTGCCCATATCCCACTTTTGCCACACCAGGAGAAGGTGAGTCATCGTTCGTTTCTTCCGGCTGGGCGTGATAGCTGCGGATAAACGCCACCGGATCCGGCCATTGCGGCGGCAGCTTCGGACCTGCATACCCAACCGCAAGAGCGACGGCAGGAATGAACAGAGCGGCCGCCCGCCACTTTCCGATGCGAAAAGACGGCGCTTTTGCCTGCAGCTCTTCACCCTGGAACCAAACGAAGGCAAAAAAGCCGAGCGCAACAAGACGAAGGATCGCCCCGTTGCCGCTATATGGCAGAAACGTATCAAGCACAGCGATATACCCAACTGTCAACGCGTATGGGACAAACCACCGATTCCGCCGTACAATAAGCCAATGCAACAGGAACGAAACGGCCCATAACAGCAGAAAAAAGACAAAGGTGCGCAGCGCATCGCCCGGCATAGAAGACCAATCGCCCGACAACCAGACGGTGCTATCCCGCCAAAGCGCATGAGACAAAGCGGCGATCGAAGCAAAAGAAAATAGGCGAGAAAGCGCCCACCATATATAAACCATTTTTCCGAGCGCGGAAAGCCATATGGGAACACGGAGCAAATGAAGTCCGAAACAAAGGGCGACAAATGATACAAACACACCTATATGCGCTGTATCGGTGACGGCCTCTAACGGCCAAAGCCATTCCGTGAGCAGCCAAGCGGCTAGGGCGTTAGGCAGCACGGTAGATAACATGTTTGCCCCTAACGGTCTCATCCATCTCCTCCTCCTTGCCGGACGGTTTGCAACGCCTGCGGGTCAATGCGCGACACATACACTCCGCTGCGGCGAAGCCTGTCCGCCCAATTCCGCTCATCCTCTCCCCATTCACGGCTGACAACATACAGAACAATATGGCGTTTTGGCGCCATTGCTCGGAGCTGCCCGGCCAACTGGGCGGACAACGCGGACGTCACAATGATGCAACCAGCAGCCGTCCTCCAGCTCGCCTCCTCAGCTAAAACATGCGCGAGCGGCTCTTGGCCGCCGACGTCCACTTCCGCCAACCGGAGAAGAATCGACTGCCACTGTCCGTCATGGCGGCGCGGCGCTAAGAAAGAACGCTCTTTTCCAGCAACGAGCAGCCCGACCGGCACCCCTTCATCCATCAACGCCTTCGATACGGAAGCCGCTAACGTGACAAGCTCCTCAAACCATGGAGAAGCGGCGCCGTCGAGCACAACGATCCAATCGTCATTGCGCTGTTCATCAAACTCTTTGGTCATCAGTTCCTGTCTGCGCGCTGACGCCTTCCAATGCACCCACGACATTTTGTCCCCAGGCACGTATTCACGGGCGCCGGCCGCCACGGCCATATCGCGGCGATAGGCAAGTGTGCGCGCAGCTTTTCCTTGGGCAAACCATTCGCGCACCATCTCAGGCGGCCATTGGATATAACGTGGATAGACGATAACCGTGCACGGGACATAAAACGATGCCGTTTTGTTCACCCAGCCAAAGACATCGCGCGCTTCCAAGCGAACAGCTTCCAATTGATGACGGCCGCGCGGCAAGGAAAGCGGCCATGTACAAGAAAGGTGGCGGCGAAACGGCCAAGCAATCGCAATCATCTCTCCTCCGTGCTTCCGCCCTTCCTCAGCAACAGCAAGCGCCGCCAGCGGAACCGCCCACGGCAACTCGATACGAACCATCACCGGAATCGATTCACCCGCATGGTAGCGCCGCGCCGGCACCGTCCGGCTTACCGCGGCGCGTCGAAGCGGATACATCGCGACCAAGAACGCATACAAACCGAACGGCAAAAAGCTGTAAAACAAAAACCAGCTGACAAATCCACCTTGAAACATGGCGTACGAAAACAAGACAGCCGCCAAAATCAACAGGCGAAGAAAAGCGGGCCATCGTCGGCCATTCCATTTTCCTCTCATGCTCATCGCCGCCCTGGCACCGGCACCGGCGTGCGGGCAATGAGCTGTCCGATGATGGCTTCTGCATCAAACTTGTCCCATTTCGCTTCCGGCCGGACGAGCAGGCGGTGGGCGAGCACATAGGGAGCGAGCTGCTGCACATCATCGGGGATGACAAAATCGCGGCCATGGATGAACGCGTACGCCTGCGCCGCTTTCATCAATGCGGCCGATCCGCGCGGGCTGACGCCTAAATAGACCGCTTCATGCTGACGGCTTTGCTGGATGAGATCGACGATATATCGTTTCACGGTATCGCTCACATGCACGTCGGCTACCTTTCGTTGCAGCGCAAGCAATTCATCAAGCGACATCACCGGGCCGATCTCCGCCAGCGGTGCCGTTTTTTCTAAACGGTTTAACATTTCGATTTCCTCGTCAGGGGACGGATAGCCCATATGCAATTTCAACAAAAACCGGTCAAGCTGGGCCTCAGGAAGCGGATACGTTCCTTCATATTCAATCGGGTTTTGCGTCGCCATCACAAAAAACGGCTGCGGCAGCGCCCGCGTGACACCATCCACCGTCACACTTCCTTCTTCCATCGCCTCAAGCAGCGCCGACTGCGTTTTCGGCGACGTCCGGTTGATCTCGTCAGCGAGCACGATATGGGCGACAATCGGTCCGGGTTTATACTCAAACTGCTGCTCTTTCGGGTTATAGACAGAAACGCCAATCACATCGCTCGGCAACAAATCCGGCGTAAATTGAATCCGTTTCAGCTCGGCGCTGAACGATTTCGCCAGCGCGCGCACGAGCATCGTCTTGCCAACGCCTGGCACATCTTCAAGCAATACGTGTCCTTTGGCCAACAGCGCTGTTAAACTGAGCACAATGACATTGCGTTTTCCGACAATGACTTGTTCAATATTGCGGACAACTTGCTCAAGCGGGGAAAGCAACGGTTCGTTCATTACATCAAACTCCTTTTATGGTGATCAATGGGACTTTTAGGGGTAGGAACTATCTAGTTTCTACTATTAATATAATATCGAATATACACAACTTTTGGAATGGATTTGCAACAAAGGGGGAAGGAGAAAAAAGGGAGAAATCAAAAATGAAAACGCCCATCCCACGGAAGCGGGATGAGCGCTTTTCCCTTAAATCATCTTCTCCGGTCTCACCCATTCCTCGTACTGCTCCGCCGTGACATACCCGGTTTTCAACGCCGCTTCCTTGAGCGTCAACCCTTCGCGATGGGCGAGCTTGGCGATTTCCGCCGCCCGGTCGTAGCCGATATGCGGGCTCAACGCCGTCACGAGCATGAGTGAGCGGTCCACGTATTCTTTCATTTTCGCTTCGTTCGCCTCCAGCCCTTGGGCGCACCGTTCATCAAACGAGCGGATCACATCGCCGAGCAGCTGCACGGACTGAATGGCGTTATAGGCGATGACCGGCTTGAACACATTTAATTGGAAGTTGCCTTGGCTCGCCGCAAAGCCGATCGTGGCGTCATTGCCGAACACTTGCACAGCGACCATCGTCATCGCTTCGCTTTGCGTCGGATTCACTTTCCCCGGCATGATCGAGCTTCCGGGTTCATTGGCTGGAATCGTGATCTCCCCGAGCCCGGAGCGCGGCCCGCTCGCCAGCCAGCGGATATCGTTGGCGATTTTCATCAAATCGGCGGCGAGCGCTTTCAACGCTCCGTGGACATACACGATCTCATCATGGCTTGTCAGCGCATGGAATTTATTGGTTGACGAACGGAACGGATAGCCCGTCTGCGTTTTTAGCTGCTCGGCCACTTGCTCGCCAAATCCCGGCGGCGCATTGATTCCGGTGCCAACCGCCGTGCCGCCGATCGCCAAATCAAGCAGCTTCTCACTCGCCTCTATGATCATCGCCTTGCTTTTATCAAGCATCGCCCGCCAGCCGGAAATCTCTTGTCCAAATGTGAGCGGCGTCGCATCTTGCAAGTGGGTGCGCCCGATTTTGATCGTCTTCCCATATTGGCGTTCTTTGGTCGCGAATGTCCTGATCAAGCCATCAAGCGCTGGCAGGAGGTGCGTTTGGATCTTCGTGAAGATCGCGATATGCATCACAGTTGGGAATGTGTCGTTCGAGCTTTGCGACATGTTCACATCATCGTTTGGGTGAATGCGCCCTTCCCCCTCATCCAGCAGCTCGCTCGCCCGTCTCGCCACGACTTCATTGACGTTCATGTTCGTCTGCGTCCCACTTCCCGTCTGCCAGACGACGAGCGGAAAATGGTCATCCCATTGGCCCGCCAAAATTTCCTCGCACGCGGCCACAATCGCCCGCTGCTTCGCTTCGCTCAGTTTCCCGGCTCGATGGTTGACGATGGCCGCCGCTTTTTTCAACTCGGCATAGGCGTAAATGAGTTCAAGCGGCATCGTTTCTTTGCCGATGCGGAAGTTTTGCCGGCTCCGCTCCGTCTGCGCCCCCCAGTATTTATCGGCCGGCACCCGCACCTCGCCGAGCGAGTCGCGTTCGATTCGTTCGTTCATTGCGTTGTCCTCCTTTGCATCGACATCCCCATTACATTTTTATTCCCATTTTCAGCCGGATCAACGCAACGAAGCGGCTAAAAAGACGCCTATATTCAAAAAAGGGGAATGGTTCGACAATGAAGAAACGATGGGCCCCGCTTCTTATTTTGCTTCTTCTATGGCTTTCCGACTGTTCATTCGGTGATATCAAGCTGCCTACATTAACGTTGACTATCAACAGCGAAACGGTCGACCACCGGCTCGGGATTTATACGTGGTCGACAGGCCGCCGCGGAGTGGTTGCTGATGCTGCGGCCCCGCCGCTGCTCGTCAAAGAACTCAAGCTCCATCCTGCCGCCCCGAGTGCAAAGCTTCACGTTCAATTTGACTACTGCCCAGCGGCAAAAAGAAAAAGAACACCGGGATTACTCCCAGTGTTCTTTGTTTCGCTAGGCGGATTACATCATGCCGCCCATATCCGGCATGTTGTTGTTGCCTTTGTTTTCTTCCGGTTTGTCGGCAACGACCGCTTCTGTCGTCAAGACCATTGCGGCGACAGATGCAGCGTTTTGCAGCGCCGAACGAGTGACTTTCGTCGGGTCAACGATACCAGCTTCGATCATGTCGACCCATTCACCTGTTGCCGCATTGAAGCCGATGCCCGGTTTTTCGTTTTTCAGGCGCTCAACGATGATCGAGCCTTCCAGACCAGCGTTTTGCGCGATTTGACGAACCGGTTCTTCGATCGCGCGCAATACGATTTTCACACCGGTTGCTTCATCGCCTTCCGCTTCGATGGCAGCGACTTTGTTGTAGATGTTCATGAGAGCCGTGCCACCGCCGGCGACAATGCCTTCTTCAACAGCCGCACGAGTCGAGTTGAGCGCGTCTTCGATGCGCAGTTTGCGTTCTTTCAATTCTGTTTCTGTTGCCGCACCGACTTTGATGACCGCTACGCCGCCAGCCAATTTCGCCAAGCGTTCTTGCAGTTTTTCGCGATCGAATTCGGACGTCGTTTCTTCAAGCTGCGCACGGATTTGGTTGATGCGCGCTTTGATGCGCTCCGAATCGCCAGCGCCTTCGACGATCGTCGTCGTTTCTTTCGTGACAACAACTTTCGCCGCACGACCAAGCGACGCGATCGTCGTCGATTTTAATTCACGGCCAAGCTCTTCCGAGATCACTTCGCCGCCTGTCAAAATCGCAATGTCTTCGAGCATCGCTTTGCGGCGATCGCCGAAGCCAGGCGCTTTGACAGCAACCGCATTGAACGTGCCGCGCAGTTTGTTGACAACAAGCGTCGCCAATGCTTCGCCTTCAACATCTTCCGCAATGATCAGGAGCGGACGGCCTTGTTGGACGACTTGTTCTAAGACCGGCAACAGTTCTTGAATGCTCGATACTTTTTTGTCCGTGATGAGGATGTACGGATTTTCAAGGACAGCTTCCATTTTTTCCGTATCCGTAATCATGTACGGTGAAACGTAACCGCGGTCGAATTGCATCCCTTCGACAACGTCGAGTTCCGTCGTGAAGCCTTTCGACTCTTCAAGCGTGATAACGCCATCATTGCCAACGCGTTCCATCGCTTCAGCGATCAATTGGCCGACTTCTTCGTCAGCAGCCGAGATCGCAGCAACTTGGGCGATCGACTCTTTTCCTTTAATCGGTTTGGAGATGGCTTTCAATTCTTCAACCGCAACAGCAACCGCTTTTTCGATACCGCGACGGATGCCCATCGGGTTGGCACCAGCTGCTACGTTTTTCAAGCCTTCGCGGATCATCGCTTGAGCCAATACCGTAGCGGTTGTTGTACCGTCCCCAGCGATGTCGTTCGTTTTGCTGGCGACTTCAGCGACCAATTTCGCGCCCATGTTTTCAAACGGATCTTCGAGCTCGATTTCTTTCGCGATCGTTACCCCGTCATTCGTGATGAGCGGCGAACCGAATTTTTTCTCCAATACGACGTTGCGGCCTTTCGGACCTAATGTGACTTTCACTGCGTCTGCAAGTTTGTCCACCCCGCGCAACATCGCACGGCGCGCTTCTTCACTGAACTTGATTTGTTTTGCCATACCCCGTTACCTCCTTATGAAATTGTTGGACTGCGTGCCACAAGTTAAGTATCCGATTAAGTACCCAGTATGTTTTCGGAATGTTTATGTGATGAACGCATATATTAGCGGATGACAGCCAAAATATCGCTTTCGCGCAAAATTAAGTATTCTTTGCCGTCGTATTTCACTTCTGTGCCCGCATATTTCGAGAAGATAATGCGGTCGCCAACTTCGACTTCCGGCGCGATGCGTTGGCCGTTATCGAGCACGCGGCCTGCACCGACAGCAACAACGCGGCCTTCTTGCGGTTTTTCTTTCGCCGTATCCGGCAGAACGATACCGCTAGCCGTTTTTTCTTCTGTTTCCACGACTTCAATGACAATACGATCGCCTAATGGCTTCAACACGGGGAACAACCTCCTTAACGATAGTTTTCACCGTTCTTATTAGCACTCATCACTATTGAGTGCTAACACACTTATAATATTAATGAACTTCTTTCAGTTTTGCAAGTAGGAAATGCAAAAAAATAACTGTTTTTCTCTCCTAAAGAAGAAAGAGCAAAAGGAGCCGGTTGTTTTGCCTCTACTCCCCATCCGCGCGGAGCCCGTTTTCATTATTTCACATTCCTCGGACTGATAAACGGCTCCGGTTAATTTTTTTTACGGCGGTCAGGTGGGATGCGAGGATGCAGTTTTCTTACTATTTTCGCCATACATGTGCTACAATACGGATATAATTTGAAATAAAAGGGGTAGAGGGTTTGAAACGCAACCACTGGTACGTCATCATCACGTATATCGTCATGCAGCTGTCCGCCTTTGTCGGCGTGCCGCTTCTTCGCGCCCTCGGCGTCGGCCAAGGAACGGAAAGCCGCCTCGAAGCCGCCAAACTGGCTTCCGGGTATTGGGCGATCATTAGTTTCCTGCTCGCTTTTGTCATTATCCTATGGCTGCTCCGCGGTGACCGCAACGAACGAATGATGCGGCGGCTGCCGCTTGCTTCCTCGTGGATGTGGGCGGTCTTGGGCGTCTTTTTGGCGCTCGCGGCCCAAAGCATCGCCGCCAACATCGAATGGCGGCTGCTCGGCATCAAACCAGGGTCGGAAAATACAAGGCAAATCATCGATATCATCCGCCTGACGCCGCTGTTGGTCGTCGTCACCTCCGTCATCGGCCCGATTTTGGAAGAGCTCATCTTCCGCAAAATCATTTTCGGCTCGCTTTATGAAAAATACAACTTTTGGCTTGCTGCGCTTGTCAGTTCGCTTTTGTTTGCCATTGTCCATATGGAGCCAGAACATTTGCTTCTGTACACATCCATGGGGATGGTATTCGCGTTTTTATACGCAAAAACCGGACGCATTTTCGTACCGATTTTCGCCCATGTCGCCATGAATACGTTCGTCGTCGTCATGCAGACGCTATTGGCCGACGAGATTGAGAAAATGATGCGCCAGTCCGAGCTGCCGCTCGCCGTTTGGAGGGTTTGGCTATGATGCGAAACCCTCGGCTGTTTTCGCTTCTGTATTTCGTCTTAGGCTCAATGTTTACGTATTTGGCCATCGAAAGTGCTCATGAAACGGTTTGGAACGTCTCCACCATCGCTTTAGCGGCGCTCGCTGCCTTTGATTTCGGCACCGCCCTTCGCCTTCTTTTCGCCTCAAAACGCTGACCCCCTTCCCGTGATTCGCGCGGGAAGGGACCAGAACATCAATCCCATGACGGCGATCATATCGTGAAAATGGAAACAAAAAAACAAGAGGCCGGCCTCAAAGCTCTGTTTTGCGGCTTTTGAGACAGCCCCTTCGTTTGGCCCGGCCTTGCTCGCTTTCCTCTCAATGTTTTTCGTCCCGCCTCACTCATTGCCTTCCTGCTCGACTGCTCGCTGCGCTTTCCGATAGCCGATGCGCGCCACCCAAATGCTTCCTTCATACAAAATGGTGAGTGGAATCATGACGATCACTTGCGACAACACATCCGGCGGCGTAATGACCGCCGCTAAAATAAGCAGCGCTAAATACGCATACTTGCGGATGCGAACAAGAAGCTGCGGCGTAATAAGCCCTAAGCGGGTGAAAAACAGCACAACAATCGGAAGCTGAAATACGATGCCAAACGGCAGCACGAGCTGAAGCAAAAACTGAAAATATTCATTAATGCCGATCATTTGTTGAACCCCTAGTTGGTCAGCCAGCTGGCTCATAAATCGAACGACAAACGGAAACAAGACGAAATAAGCGAAGCTGACGCCTGCTAAAAAAAGAACGATCGACGCCGGGATATAGCTTAACGTCACTTTCCGCTCTTTTTCATACAGACCGGGGCTTACAAACGCCCAAATTTGATACAACAGCACCGGAGCCGACAGCACAGCTGCGATGACAAAGGCAAACTGAAAATACACTTTAATCGGATCGGTGAGGCGGAAGGCGTTCATGGTCAAATGCTTCGCCTCGGCCGTTCGCTGCAAATACAAAATGACATCATCGACAAAAAAGAAACTAACGACAAGCGCCGCAGCAAAAAAGATGAGCACGATGATGAGCCGTTTTCGCAGTTCACCCAGATGCTCATACACCGACATTTCTTTGTCATTCATTGTTTCTCCATCCTGCCTTGTCATCGGTCGGTTTTCGTTTCTTCGTCATCAGCGAGCCCTTTTGTGGCGTCTTTAAACTCGCGAAGCGACTGGCCGAACGACCGCCCTAATTCTGGCAGCTTTTTCGTGCCAAACAGCAACAAAATCACAGCAACGAGCAACAAATATTTCATGTGTTGTTCTCTCCTTTTACGATGGCGATGGATAGTTTTTCAAAAAATAGACGAGCGACTGCAGCTCAATGGCTAAATCGATATGATGGACGCGAATATGGTTCGGCACGTTCAACCGCGCCGGAGTAAAGTTTAAAATGCCTTTAATTCCTTGGGCGACAAGGCGGTCGGTCAGCGCTTGAGCCGCGGCGGCCGGCACGGTTAAAATGGCGACCGGGATGTTTTCGTGAAGCCGCTCCTCCAACTCATCGAGATGATAGACCGGCACCCCGCCGACTGTCGTTCCTACTTTCCGCTCATCGACATCAAACGCCATCACGATTTTCGTATTGTTGTTTTTCGAAAAATTATAGTTTAAAAAGGCGGTGCCTAAATTGCCGACGCCAAACAAGGCGACTTCGGTCACCTCATCCTCTTCAAGCGTCCGGCGGAAAAACGACAACAAATAATTGACATTATACCCGTATCCCTTTTTACCAAGCGCGCCAAAATAGGAGAAATCGCGGCGGATCGTCGCCGGATCGACTTTCACCGCCTCGCTCAACTCGGCAGAGGAGACGCGTTGCTTGCCGGAAGCGTGCAAGTTTTTCAAAAACCGATAGTAAAGCGGCAGCCGTTTGGCGGTTGCCTGCGGAATTTTCGGTTGTTCGTTGCTCATGATCTCATCCCCTAGCTAATCGGTTTTCCGTCGGTAATGGCCAGACTTCCCGCCCGTTTTTTCGACCAAATACGTCGGACCGATGACCATTCCTTTATCAAGCGCCTTGCACATATCGTACACCGTCAACGCACAGACCGAAGCGGCCGTCAGCGCTTCCATTTCCACTCCTGTGCTCCCTTTCGTTTTCACCGTTGCCGTGATGACGAGCTTATGCGCTTCTCCATCGTTTTCCCAAGCAAAAGCAATGTCCACACCCTTTAACATAAGCGGGTGACACATTGGAATAAGGTCAGCTGTCTTCTTCGCCGCCATCACCCCCGCCACTTGAGCGACGGCGAGCACATCCCCTTTCTCGATCGCATTGCTCGTCATTTTTTCGTAAATTTCCCGGCTGACAGTCACGCTCGTTTGCGCCACAGCCACTCGCACAGTATCTTCTTTGTGCGTAATATCAACCATTTTCGCGCGCCCTTGTTCATTGAAATGAGTGAACGATGACAATACAATCTCCTCCATTTATACACTATACACGATTTTTCATCATTCGTCTTTGACCGTTTTCGCGACTTACGTTAAACTATTCGCGAGGTGAAATGACATGATCATTTTGCAAGTGCACGGGCTCACGAAATATTTCGGCGCTGACCTTATTTTATCGAATATAAAACTAGAAATACAGTCCCACGACCGAATTGCCCTTGTCGGCCGCAACGGAGCGGGAAAATCGACATTGTTGAAAATCATCGCCGGTGAACTCTCTTTCGACAGCGGCAAAATCATCAAACCAAACCATATCAAAATCGGCTATTTGGCGCAAAACAGCGGGCTCGACTCGCCGCGTTCCATTTGGGACGAAATGCTTGAGGTATTCACCCCGCTTCTAGGACTCGAAAAACAGCTCGCCGAACTCAGCATGCAACTCGGCGACCCAGACGTACTCGCCGATCCAGCTCGCTATGAAAAAACGCTGAAAACGTATGACGAGCTGCAAGAACAATACAAAGAACAAGGCGGCTACCAATACGAAGCCGATATCCGCTCCGTTTTGCACGGGCTGCAGTTTTCCTCATATGATTATAAAACAACGCCGATCTCGTCGTTAAGCGGCGGACAGCGGACGCGTCTTGCCCTTGGGAAATTGCTGTTGTCCAAGCCGGATTTATTGATTTTGGACGAGCCGACGAACCATTTGGATCTTGAGACGCTCTCTTGGCTGGAGCAGTACTTGCAAGCCTATCCCGGTGCCGTCCTGGTTGTTTCCCACGACCGCTACTTTTTAGACAAAATCGTCACTGACGTATACGAACTGTCGAATGCCACGCTCAAACACTATGCCGGCAACTACAGCCGCTATTTGGAGTTGCGGGCCGAGCAATACGAACAAGAGTTAAGACGGTACGAGAAACAGCAAGAAGAAATCGCCCGACTCCAAGACTTCATCCAGCGCAACATCGCCCGTGCCTCGACGGCCAAACGGGCGCAAAGCCGGCGAAAGCAACTGGAAAAAATAGAACGGCTCGAACGGCCTGTCGGCGATGAAAAATCAGCCTCCTTTTCGTTCTCGATCGATCGACCGAGCGGCTATGAAGTGCTCACCGCTGAAGACATAGCCGTTGGCTATGGCGACGGTGCACCCATCATCCGCCAAATCAGCTTCCGCATCACGCGCGGCGAAAGCGTCGCCCTAGTCGGGCCGAACGGCATCGGCAAGTCGACATTGCTGAAGGCGATCGCCCGAAAACTCCCTATCCAAACAGGAGAGCTCCGCTACGGCGCAAACGTCCAAATCGGCTATTACGATCAAGACCAAGCTGATTTGTCATCGAACAAACGGGTGCTTGACGAGCTGTGGGACGCCTACCCCGAAAAGACAGAAAAAGAAATTCGCACCGTGCTCGGCAACTTCCTGTTTTCCGGCGATGACGTTTTAAAACCGGTCTCCGCTTTAAGCGGCGGGGAGAAAGCACGCCTTTCGCTCGCCAAGCTGATGTTGCAAAAAGCAAATGTCCTTCTTTTGGACGAACCGACAAACCATCTAGACCTCGACAGCAAAGAAGTGCTCGAGCAAGCGCTCATCGACTACCCGGGAACGATTTTGTTCGTTTCCCACGACCGCTATTTCATCAACCGAATCGCAACAAAGGTGTTTGAACTTTCCAGCGGAGGCCTAACGGAATACTTAGGCGACTATGATTACTACATCGCCAAAAAAGAAGAAATACGCGAACTGGCACTCCTGAACGTCCGCCCGACAGAAACGGCAAGTGATTCTGCCAAAACGACATACGAGCAAGAAAAAGAGGAAAAAAAACGACGGCGCCAGCGCCAACGCCGCTTGGATGAAATCGAAGCCGAGATTGCAACGCTTGAAGCACAAATCGCTGAGATCGAGCAGCAACTTTGTGATCCATCCGTTTACGGCGACTATGAGACGATGCAACGATTGACGCAAGAAAACGACGAGCGAAAGCAGCGAGTCGAAATGTTATTGGCCGAATGGGAACAGCTTTATACTTCACTATAACCGACAACCCGCCTCTAGTTTCGGCGGGTTGTTCTTTAGTTAGTCACATTATCCACAAAAGAATCCACAATTTCCACCATGGAATATAAGTTATTCACCAACTTTTCCACATTATCCACAAAAAACATCTTCCTTGTTACACAAAAATCGCTGTGTATTGTCTTTCTTATGTTGATAGTGTTTTACCGCTTTTTCCACATTGTCCACAGATTTGTGGATAAAAATATACACAAACTTTTTTCACATGAAAATAAAAAGGACGATCCGTTTGCCTGCCGCAAACGGATCGCCCTTCGGTGTCTTTCGCGTTTCAGCCAACTGCCTAGACAAGCGGCAAGCTTGGATTGGCGTTGAGCGCCAAATCAGCCCGCTTTCCTTGTTGATATAACACTGTTCCCGCAACGGCAATCATCGCAGCATTATCGGTGCATAGCGATAACGGCGGGATGACAAGCTCCACATCGGGGAGCTCTTTCATTTTATCCTGCAGTGCAGCCCGCAGCCCGCGGTTGGCCGCCACCCCCCCGGCGAGCAGCACTTGCCGTACGCGGTATTCTTTGGCGGCCTGCACCGTTTTCGTCACCAGCACATCGACGACGCTGGCCTGAAAGCTCGCGGCCATCTGTCTCGGATCGATCTCCTCGCCGCGCTGCTTCGCGTTGTGGAGCGCATTGAGAACCGCCGATTTTAAGCCGCTGAAGCTGAAATCATACGAACCTTCCTCAAGCCACGCTCGCGGCAAATCAATCACTGGCTCGCCCTCATGAGCCAGCCGGTCGATGTGCGGTCCTCCTGGGTACGGAAGGCCTAAAGCCCGCGCCACCTTGTCATACGCCTCACCGGCAGCGTCATCGCGCGTTTCACCGATCACCGCAAAATTCCCATGCTCCTTCATGAACACTAGTTCCGTATGACCACCGGAAACGACGAGCGCCAACAACGGGAACTTCATTTCAGCCACTAATTGATTGGCGTAAATATGACCGGCGATATGATGCACTCCAATAAGCGGCAATCCATGGGCGAACGCTAACGCTTTCGCCGCGTTGACCCCGACAAGAAGCGCTCCGACAAGCCCCGGTCCGGCCGTCACCGCCACCGCATCAAGGCTCGCAAACGATACGCCGGCCTGCTGCATCGCTTCCTCAATAACGAGCGTAATTTGCTCCACATGATGGCGGGAAGCAATTTCCGGCACGACGCCGCCAAACCGCCGATGGCTTTCCATTTGCGACGCCACTACATTCGATAAAACCTCTCTTCCGTTTTTCACGACTGCTGCCGCCGTTTCATCGCAGCTCGTTTCAATGCCTAATACATACACGTCCTCATTCATCTCAGCTTCACCCACATGACTAACGCGTCTTCAAAGTTATCCGGATAATACCGTTTGCGAATGCCTCCGTTGCGAAACCCAAGCTTTCGGTACAGCGACTGGGCAACATGATTGGACACGCGCACCTCAAGCGTCATCGTCGCCGCCCCGTGCTGCCTAGCCATGTCCATCAAGCGTCGCATGAGCGCTTCACCAAGCTTTTGCCCACGAAACTGCGGCAACACGGCTACATTCGTCACATGCGCCTCATCGATGACAAGCCACATCCCACCATACCCGATGATCCGCCCGTTGTACACCATGACGATATATTTGGCGTAGCGGTTGTACATGAGCTCGTTGTAAAACGATTCACGGCTCCAAGGCGAAGTAAACGATGCCCGCTCGACTTGCACGACTTCATCAATGTCATGAATGGTCATTGGCCGAAATTGAACATTGATCCCCATCGTTCTGTTCCCCTTTTTGTTTCGCGAGCCATTTCGCCTCCGCCTCGGCAAGGCGGAGGTAGTTCGGCACAAACACATGGGCGTTCTCGCGCTCTTTTTGTTTGCCGAGCATCACCAACTCGCTCGGACGCGGCAACGCCAAAGACGGCGGGGCCACGTGAACCCGTTCGCCTAAATGACTTCGAAACAAATCACGATATAGCGGTGCATCCGCACCAATGAACAATACATCCTCTTCCCGCTCGCTCAACCGACGCGCCCACTCATCCGCCGCCACAATCCGGTCCTCCTCAAGACAGCGGAGCGCACCGCCTTCGTAGCGATAAAGCCCGGTGTAAATTTGTCCGCGCCGTGCGTCAAACAGCGGAACGATCACCCCAGGAAAATAACGGCCATTGGCGGCGAGCACTTCAAGGCTCGACACTCCGGCGATCGGAATACCGAGCGACCAGGCAAGCGTTTTCGCAATCGTCACGCCGATCCGCACCCCGGTATACGACCCCGGCCCTTTCGCTACAACGATTAAATCGAGATCTTTTGGAGCAACGTCACATCGTCGAAGCAACAACTCAATGGCTGGCATCGCCCGGGATGAATGGTCTTTTTTCACATTGGTGATGAATTCCCCTTTCACGACATCACCATCTACCAACGCAATGCCAAGCGGCATATTCGATGTATCAATTCCCAATACTTTCATGACGGAAAAATCTCCTTGCACAACTGTTCATAACGCTCCCCCGACGGCTCAAAGCGAAGCAACCGCTCATCGCCGCCACGATGAAACAAGAAAACGGTCAGCCGTTCCTCAGGCAACTGGCCGGCGATCAAATGCGCCCATTCAACAACCGTAACACCATCGCCAGCAAAATATTCGTCAAATCCAAGATCTTCCCATTCATCTTCAAGTCGGTATACATCCATATGATAAAGCGGAAGCCGACCATCATATTGCTTAATAATCGTAAACGTTGGGCTATTGACCGTTTGCGTAATGCCCAGCCCTTCAGCAAGACCTTTCGTAAACGTCGTCTTTCCCGCCCCGAGATCACCTTCTAATGCGATGACCATTCCCCGCTCAAGATGTTCCGCCAGCCGGCGGGCCACCGACTTCGTTTCTTCCGGAGAATGCACCAAAATTTCAATTTTTTTCATTTTGTTCTACCTTATCCCCTTTTATCATCTTCACTCTTGCTTTTGAAATTGTATCATATCCGAACATCTTGCCGCCACTTCCAAAACGAAAAATAGGCATAGGAGAAAGGGAAAAACAAAAAGGACGATCCCGCGCAGCCTTTTGGCTCGCTGACAGATCGCCCTGTTGCGCAATCGCCCCTAAAAAGAAAAAGGGAATGAGGCGTGTCGAAACTCCCTGGTGAATGAAGCTGCCTAGCAGCGACCTACTCTTGCAGGGGCGCTGGCCCCAACTACCATCGGCGCTGGAGGGCTTAACTTCCGTGTTCGGGATGGGAAC
>NZ_AYSF01000050.1:0-52140 GCF_000498995.1 Geobacillus thermopakistaniensis | reverse complement strand
CATGATGACACTAAAATTATGCCGAAAAATCATCGGCTCATCTCCTCCAGTTCCGTGAGTTCTCTCGCCCCGTCACCAACTTCAACGACATAAAAGCTTGCTTCATAACCGATTTTTTCGGCATACGCGTTTCCGACCCGTTCAATGAAATCTTGAACGCATGCCTTTTTCACAATGTTCACCGTGCAGCCGCCGAATCCTGCTCCGGTCATGCGCGCCCCGACCGTTCCTTCGTGCGACCATGCCGCTTCAACGAGCGTGTCGAGTTCAACACCTGTCACTTCGTAATCATTGCGCAGCGACAAATGCGACTGTTTCATCAACTCGCCAAAGCGGATCAGGTCTCCGCGCTCAAGCGCCCGGGCGGCTTCAAGAGTCCGCTCGTTTTCCGTCACCGCATGGCGGGCCCGTTTTTGCTCAAGCGGGGAAAGAAGATGTTCATAACGGGCCAGCTCTGCGCTTGTCAGCTCGCCGAGCGAGGCGATGTTCCGCACGCTTTGCAGCTTCGCGAGAGCCGCCTCGCACGTCGCCCGCCGCTCGTTGTACGCCGAGTCCGCCAAGCCGCGCTTTTTGTTTGTGTTCGCGATGACAATCGAACAATCGTTGAGCACGAGCGGCAAATAGCGGTACTCGAGCGTCTGGCAGTTCAATAGAATGGCGCAATCTTGTTTCCCCATGCCGACGGCAAACTGATCCATAATGCCGCAATGGACGCCAACGTATTCATTTTCTACGGTTTGGCTCATTTTCACAAGTTCCAGCTGGTCAAGCCCGCGCCTGAACAGTTCATTGAGCATGACCGCGGTC
The DNA here is from genome assembly GCF_000498995.1 of Geobacillus thermopakistaniensis. Classification (NCBI taxonomy): domain Bacteria; kingdom Bacillati; phylum Bacillota; class Bacilli; order Caryophanales; family Anoxybacillaceae; genus Geobacillus; species Geobacillus thermopakistaniensis. Next base: position 51,333 of record NZ_AYSF01000050.1, on the reverse strand, counting down.
ACGAGCTCAATCGACGCGGATGACGACAGTCCTGCGCCGTTCGGGATCGTGCCGTAATACAAAATGTCCAATCCGGTCTCCAGCGGGCTGAGCGCTTGAAACGCAGCCAAGATCCCTTTCGGGTAGTTCGCCCAGCCGTGCTCGCTCCGGTATGACAAGTCATCGTAAGAGACAGTGATCACTCCCGTTTCCGGGAAGTTTTGGGAGTAAAGGCGGACAAACGGCTCATCCGTTTGCCGGACAAGCGCATACGTGCCGATCTCGAGCGCGCACGGCAGCACATGCCCGCCGTTGTAATCCGTATGCTCACCGATCAAATTGACGCGGCCGGGGGCGAAGAAAGTGCGGATGCCTTCGCCTAAGCCGCTAAAAAGTTCGATAAATTGCTGTTTTAAGATGGGGATCATGAGAGGGCCTCCTTAAACTTTTTCTTTAGTAAATATTTTAGTTAATATTTTATCAAAGATCAATAAAAATTAATACTATTTTTTAGACACAATAAATCCCCTCTGTTCGTTTCCAAAAAACGAACAGGGGAGATGGTATCCACAACTCTTCTGTTTAGGCATTTTGTCTTGTCTAGTATTAAGATCGTATCAATCAAATGGCTAACTTATCAAGCAACCGCCCATATAAACAATTTTCCGCACTTTCTCTTAACAAAACATTCATGAGCAACTTTTGCTCTCTACCTAGGCATGAAAATGGTAGCTCACATTTTCACAGAAAGTTACTGATATTCTCCTTGATGTTAGTCTAAAAATTGGACACGGAGAACAGGGGGATTATAATAAATTACAACAGGTTCGAGGTGTCCAATCATGAAAAAGAGAACATTTGATCAAGAATACAAGATTCAAGCGGTTGAGTTATGCTTGGAGGGGGACAAGTCCATCGCCCAAGTGTCAAAAAAGAGTTAGGTTTGGCTTACAACACTCTTCATCGTTGGGTCAAAGAATACAAAGAAAGCAATGGAACAAGCTTTGTAGGTTCAGGCAACATCAAGCCACAAAATCAAGAAATCATCGAGTTACGCCGTCGCAATCAAGAGTTGGAGAAGGAATTAGCGATCCTAAAAAAGACATTAGGCATCTTCACCAGAAACTAGAAGTAATTTACGCATTCATTTTTCAACACCGAATGAATTTCGCGTGGTGAAGATGTGCCAAATTTTCGGTGTTTCAAGAAGTGGGTATTACGACTGGCTCAAGCGTGCGAAAAGTAAACAGAAGAACGAAAAGAACAACTCACTCAACAAATTCGAAATGAGTATCTAAAGTCCCGTAAGATTTACGGAAGCCCAAAAATTACGCAAGAACTACGCAAACAAGGGATTCGTGTGTCTCAAGAGACGGTCGCTCGCATCATGAGAGAAGAAGGCTTGAGTGGATAGCGATATAAAAAGCCTTAGGGAAACAAATGGTCTGACACCTTTTCCCTAAGGCTGTTATTGTTATTCATTGACGCGCTCTCTTAATACAAGTCGATATCGACCAACCTTTACAGGACACTCTTCACGAACTGACGTCCTTCATCCATATCTTATCAGTTTGATTACGGGCAGGAACTCCTACCAACTAATAATTTAGTAAAACCATAACCTCTTTATTCCCTGCATTACCAAACTGGGCTAATTTCATTAATATAAGCAAGTTCCCCTTCAGTTAATAATGGCCGGGTAGAAGCTCCGACATTTTCTGTAACCTGTTTTGCCGTTTTGGCTCCCGGAATGGCTGTTGAAACAGCCGAATGAGAAAGAACAAACTGCAGTGCCAATTGCCCAAGGGTTCGATCTTCCCGCTCTAACGATTTTAACTTCCCTGCCTTCTCGACTTGTTCTTCAAACCACTTTCGATCCCAGTACTGCCGGACATCATTTCCTGTAAAAGTCGTTGCTTTTGTGAATTTCCCCGTTAATAAACCTTTTTGCAGTGGCCCTCGTACAACTACTCCAATGTTCTCCTCTTGGCAGTATGGAAGAATTTCCTTTTCCGCCGCCCGATTTAAAATACTGTAATCGATCTGTAACACGTCTATAGATTTATGGCGATTAAACGTTTTTAAATACTCGAAATCGTCAGTAGAGACGCCAACAGCCCGAACCTTTCCATCCCGTTTCAACTTGTCAAACGCTTCGAGAAAGGCTTCTGTCTCTTGTTCAACATGCCACCAAATATGACAGAAATATACATCTATATAATCGGTCTGTAATCGTTTCAAACTATCCTCAAACGCCTGAATCACTTTTTCAGGCTGATCATAAATCGGTTCTGGTTTCCGGCTATGGCCCATTAACCCGCCTTTTGTAGAAAGAATAATTCGATCCCTTTTACCTTTTATGATTTGACTTATTAATGTTTCACTATGACCGTTCCCATAGACGTCAGCTGTATCGAAGAAATTAACACCTAACTCCAAAGCGTGATTCATCGCTTGGATCGATTGTTGATCATCTACAGGACCCCACGCATCTCCGCCAATAGCCCAAGCTCCAAAGCCAATTTCCGATACCTTTATCCCAGATTTTCCAAGCGTCCGATATTCCATTTTTCTCTCCCTTTCAAACTGAATTGCCCTGCTGCATAAAGCTCCTCATTGCTTAATTCCGTACGGAATGCGCTTATAATCCTTTCCCTCATTAATAGCCCGAATAATCTGAAGATCGATTTTCGGTTGCCGATCATACGTCAACAACCCGTTAATTTCTTGTTCTACATCTGTCAGCTGCGTGTAACAGAAACCTTGGACAAGAGGTGATTCCAGCATAGCGGAAACAACCTGATAATAGCGTTCCGCAAAGTCCTCATCATTTTCGGCGCCTGAATATCCCCAACCGTCCCAATGGCTCTTCTTGTAGGCAATTCCACCAAATTCCGTGACTAAAATTGGTTCTCCACGATACTCATACCCTGGCACGTAAATCAACCGATGGCCAGGCTGGGAATGCAAAATCGTTTCAAGTGTACGGTAACGTTCCTTAAGGATTTCTTTATTCGGCTCATAATCGTGAATGGTGCAAAGATCGGATTTCGTATGTTCCCATCCGTCATTCGAAACAACAAGTCTTGTCGGATCTAACGATTTTGTTAAATAGTAAAGACTTAAGGCATGGGCTTGCTGGCGTTGATCAGCAAGCAGGCGCGGCACCCCCCAACTTTCATTGAGCGGCACCCAAACAACAATCGACGGATGGTTGTAATCGCGCTCGATGGCTTCCTGCCACTCGCTCGTGATACGCTTTACCGCCTCGTCTGTATATATATAGCTGTTGGCCATTTCCCCCCAAACGAGAAGCCCAAGTTTATCGGCCCAATATAAATAACGCGGATCTTCAATTTTTTGATGCTTCCTTACACCGTTAAAGCCCATTTCTTTCGTCAACTCAATATCTTTTCTAATGTCTTCGTCAGACGGCGGAGTCAAAATTCCTTTTGGAAAATAGCCTTGATCTAAAACAAGCTTCATATAGTACGGGCGATTGTTTAGCATAATGACGCCATTTTCCACAGAGATTTTTCTCATGCCGAAATAACTTTCCACACGATCGACTACATGCCCATTTTCCCGAATTGTAAAGACAATATCATATAAATTTGGGTGTTCCGGACTCCACAGTCTTCCAGGACCGTGAACATTGAAATCATGCAAATAAATGCGGCGGCTCCCCTTTCCTTCAACAAGGTGTACTTCATCTTTGGCAATTAACTGTCCATCAAAAGAAATTTCAATCTCTAGTTTTTGGTTTTCTTGGACGTTATTTATTGCATATTCAATCAAAATTTCGTCTGTATCCACATTCGGTGTCATTTTTACCTTTTCTAGATACGTCGCGGCTACTGCCTCGATCCAGACAGTTTGCCAAATGCCGGTTGTTCTTGTGTAAAAAATTGACTCTGACTTTTCCTTCCAATATTGTTTTCCGCGCGGTTGATCCAACTCTTTTGAGTAGTCTTCGGCCCGTACAACAATTTCGTTTTCCCCTTCTTTCACAACATGCGTAATCTCCGCATGGAATGGGGTATGTCCGCCTTCATGGGAACAAACAAACTGCCCGTTCACCCATACAGAAGAGCGATAATCGACCGCCCCGAAATGCAAAAGAAGCCGTTTGTTTTTCCATTCATCTGGCAGTTCAAACGTTCGCTTATACCAAACAATATCATGAAAGTCGGTCACGCCAATCCCGCTTAACTCGCTCTGATAGCAGAACGGAACGCGGATCGTTTGGCTATATTCATGGTTTTCATACCATTTTTCTTGAATGCCTCGATTTTCATCATCAAATTCAAATTTCCATTCGCCATTTAAATTGATCCAATCTGTTCTAACAAATTGCGGACGTGGGTATTCTGGACGTGGAATGTTCATTATTGCCCTCTCCTATTCCTTGTTTTATATCGTTAATAAAACCAGATGGGAACCCTTAAAAAGAACAAGCTTCCTCTGCAACTTTCAACCCGTTTTCCGTCTCAGCCATTTCGATAAACAATGGCCTTTCGCTCCCATGAGGGGTATCTGGATAATGCACCGACATATATAATCTCCCTTGAAAGTCTCTAAACAGACTCGCATGCCCTGCGTTTCGATCCAACAGCAATGGTTCGTCATGGACCCATGGCCCAGCAATATCACCACTTTTCGATCGGGCAACAGCCACTACGTATCCCCCATCCCCCCCATAACTAGGCTTAGAATAACTCGACCAGAGCATGATTAACTCCCCGTTTTTTGCTTGATACATAAAGGGGGCATCAGTTAAAAATCCTTCCTTTTCAATTCGTGGGTCGCCAAAAAGGCGAATCCATTTCATTGATGAGGCGTGTAAAATATCAATTACTTCGCCATATGACCTCTTTAAATCTTTCGTTAAACGAATGGCTTTAATTTTTCCATCGTACTCTTGCGTCCACTCATGGCAAAATACGAGCCACCACTGACCATGACGGTCTTCATAAAACGTTCCGTCTAAACACTCCCAGTCCCTAGGGGTGACCGGGCCTTCACTATGAGGTTGGTACGGGCCAGCCGGATGGTCGGATACGAGAATGGCAGTGCCCCTGTGTTCCCCAATTCCTCCTTTGAATGTGGCAAACATGTAAAAGCGGCCGTCTATTTCAAATACTTCAGGCGCCCAATACTGCCTTACTCCCCAAAAACCTTTTGGAGGCCGAAAAGCAATGTACGGGCCCTCCCAATCATCCAAGTTGTCACTCGCGTACACTTCGAAAACCGGATCTTGATCCCCGCATCCATCAGCAAATGTCGTACCGAACAAGTAGTATCTCCCCTCTTTAGCATAAGGAAAAACAAATGGATCCCTTATATGAATATCGTTTGTCTTCCATTTTCTTATCGTTCGAAACCCCTTCTCCATGCTGTCCTCCCTTTGGTTCTTTCGGTTTAATACTGTCGCCAATCACTTGATGTAAGGCCCTTCCGTTAGGTCTGTACTTGGTTCTTGGTTTCTAACGCTAGGCCATCCATCTTCCCAAATGATCGGATCAATCATCAAAGGGCGCTTTGTTGCCCCGTTTAACAATCTTGGATCATCTTCATCAATGGCATGATATACGATCCAATCATTGCCTTTATCATCTGTAACGATAGCATTATGGCCAGGACCGACAAATTGCTTGCCATTTTTTCCAGGCTTTTCGTTGAAAGCTAGGATCGTGGTGCCACCACCTTCTAGAAGAGGAATTCCTTTCCGGTCTTTATACGGTCCTTTCACTGACTCGGAACGTCCAACTCTTACATGGTACGTACTATTCTCCCCATCACAACAAGTACCTGCTGAAACAAAAAGATAATAAAATCCATTTCGCTTGATTACATAGGGCGCTTCGTAACTTGTATCAGCGATTTGAAACTTTTGGCCAACGGTATGGAGCCCGTCGTCAGTCAGCTGAACTCCATAAATCCCATGGAAACTCCCCCAAAACAAATACGATTTTCCGTCCTCGTCTTGAAAAAATTGAGGGTCAATCGAATTATCCACGCCGATACTTTCGCTTGTAAACAACGGACCGTGGTCTGTAAACGGACCGCCCGGCTTTGCAGCAGTAGCTACCCCAATGGCAGGATTCGGATCTCCCCAAATAGAGAAGGCGTAATATAAATAATATTTTCCATCCTGATGCCAGGAAATATCGGGAGCCCATAAGCCTCCTCCTCCTTCTTTCCAACCAGGTTTTTGTGCAAACGCATCTCGATAAAATGTCCAATGAATCAAATCTTTCGAGCGAATAATCGGAATCAGGTGCGGTCCATGTCCATCTCCCCAGTCGTCCTCCGTGCCGTAAGCATAATAGTATCCGTCACTTCCTTTAATAATGGATGGGTCAGCAAACGTCGGACCGAAAATAGGATTTTGATAGCGTTCTGGCCTCAGCAACAGCCAAACTCCTCCGATAGCACCGATAACGAGAAGAGATGCCAACGTGTACACGATTCGTTTTTTGTCTTTCACATTCTCTTCCCTTTCCTTGATCATTATTTAATCCCGGCTTGTGTGACAGCTTTCACGAACGACTTTTGGCCAATTAAGAAAATCACCATAACGGGAATGGTTGCAATTGTCGATAAAGCCATTAGTTTATTTGGCATATTGACATAACTTCCCTGTGTCATAATCGCAATTCCCGCTGTCAACGTTCTCATTTCATCCGAGTTAGTCGCATACAGCGGCCAGACGAAATCATTGAATACTCCCATAAACGTTAAAATGGCAAGCGTCCATAGTGCGGGTTTCGCTGATGGCAATAAGATCCGATAAAAAATTTGGAATTTATTCGCGCCATCCAAATAGGCTGCTTCTTCAATTTCTTTGGGGAAGGAAGAGAAAAACTGGTAAAGCAAAAATACCCCAAACGCTCCCGCTGTATAAGGCAAAATTAGCGCCCAATAGGTGTCAATCAACCCAAGGCTGTTGAATTCGGCATACAGCGGCAGAAACCAAACAATACTCGGGATCATCATCGTGCTCACAATGATTGAAAATATCGTTTTTCTAAACGGAATGTCCAAGCGCGCTAATCCGTATGCCGCTAAGGCATCAATCGTTACGACTAATATTGTAGTAACGATCCCAACAAATAAAGAGTTGAATATCCATCGAAGGATCGGAACGTTTAATTCTCCCCCCGTTAACACATTACTATAATTGGCAAACGTCGGGTTGTCCGGAATCACATTCAAATTCGGCAATATGGCTTCGATGTCGTCCTTGAAAGATATCGAAACCATCCATAATAGCGGCATGATAAACACTACTGCCAAAATGCTTGCGATTGTAATGAGAAGCGCAGATTTCATATACCTCATCGTATTCACCCCTCCCTTTTATTCGCGAGACGAAATTGGATAATAGAAACACCTATAATCATTAACGCCATTAATAATGCCATGGCGGATGCCGCTCCCATTCGATGCTGGCCAAACGCCACGTCGAAGACGTTCATCAGCAGCACGGTTGTTTCCGAGCCGGGTCCTCCACGGGTCATCAAGAATGGCTGAGCATAAATATTAAACGAAGCAATCGTTGAGGTGATCACTACAAAAATCATAATTCTCCGGATCGACGGCAAGGTAATGTATATGAACCGCTGCCATGCATTAGCTCCGTCGATTTTTGCGGCTTCATACATTTCCTCCGACACCTCGTTAAGGGCATTGATAAAAATAAGCATATTAAACCCAATGGTCCACCAAAGCGTAGCGCCGACAAGGGCAATCCAAACCCATGGAAGATCGGTAAGCCAGCCAATTTGCGACCCGAGATGGAGTTTGCTTAATATGATATTAAGAAGTCCTGCGTTCGTATCAAACACACGAATGAAAATCACGGCCATTACGGATGCCGAAACCGCATACGGCATAAAAAAGATGGTGCGATACACTCCGCGAATTTTAGAAGGAAGCGAATTCACCAACAAAGCTAACGCTAAACCGATGACGATTAAAAAGGGAACAGAATAAATGACAAACTTAATCGTTCCAAGCAGTCCTTGAAAAAAACTTGTATGGAGGTAGTTCCCTTCCGTGAAAATATCAATATAATTTTGCCAACCAACAAAATGGCGTTCTGCTGACAGCAATTCGTAATCTTGAAAGCTCATCATAATCCCGTGGACAAGAGGATACACTAAAAAGGCGATAAAGCAGACGAGGTACGGTAAAACGAATAAACTAGACGTTAGCTTTGACTTCCACTTCTGTTTAGAACGTTCGACTTTTATATTCACTGAAGCTCGATCAGATGGTAAATGTGGCGTCAATTGCGGCTTGGGATTGTTTTTCATTAACTCACCACCCTATACTATTTAATCAGGCAGGTGATGCCACCTGCCTGATCCATTGTGTTATTTGACTTGCAACGCTTTTTCTTGCGCTTCGTCCAACGCCTTTTGTGGATCCTTTTGCCCGAGAAGCACGAGATTGATTTGTTTGTAAAGATCAGCCGTCATGGCTCCCCAGTTGATGATAGGCGGGTTAAATTGCACATAATCAAATTGTTGGGCGACAATCGTTTGTTGTTGTGTCAATTTCTTAAACTCGTCACTTGCAAGAACTTGTTTCGATGCTACGGCTTGGCCGGACTGCGCCCAATCGATCGAGTGACCTGCTACATATTTCAAAAAATCACCAATTCCTTCAAGAACTTTTGAATCCTTCACGTCCTTCGGAATGACAAACGTGTGAGACCCTGCTTGCACGGCCTGTTGTTTCGTACCAAGTTGCGGCACCGGAGCTACTCCGTAATTAATTTTTGCCTTATCAAACTGGTCCTTCATCCAAGGCCCATTCAGCTGCATGGCGTTTTTCCCTTGGAGGAACAACGTCACTTCGCCATCTTGGGCTACTTTTTCCGGCGACACTTTATACTTGTAAACTAAGTCTTTTAAAAACGTCAGTGCTTCAACTGCTTCCGGAGAATTCAATCGGGGTTTTCCTTGTTCATCGGCCAGTTTCGCACCATTCTGTCCTACAATAGTCGGGAAAATGAACTGTTGCGGCCAAAGAGTTGGAACGACATATCCCCATTGCCCCTTTGATGGGTCGGTCAATTTTTTAGCCGCTTCGATAAATTCTTCTCGATTGGTAGGCGGATGATCAATTCCAGCCGCTTTAAATAAATCTTTGTTGTAATACAGAACTAACGGGTGAATATCCAATGGAATTCCATACCACTTTCCATCAATTGTTGCATACTTAACCGGCGCCTCGACAAAATCTTCTTTTTTAATCCCCGCTTTAGCGGCTATATCATCAACAGGTTGCAATTGCCCCTTCTTTTGATAAGTCGGTATTTGGTCAACATGCATAATCATAAGATCCGGACGTTTTTTTCCTGTGCTTAAAGCTAGGTCGACTTGCTTATAATACTCTCCGCTTGGGATGATTTGAAACTTTACGTGGTACTTATCAGATTGCTTATTGTAATCATCAACAATTTTTTTCATAAATGGGCCATCAGGTCCGGAGAACGGCGTCCAGAATGTAATTTCTTGTTTTCCTCCCGAAGTTGGAGAGGAAGATGCATCTCCGGATGTTTTTGCATTACACCCTGCCACCATCAACGATGCACCTAGAAGAGCAGCTACCGCAATCCCTTTTGTCTTCTTTAACCAACTCATAAAACTACCCCCTTTTAACTTTTAAAATCGCAACATTCATCCCTATCTAGTTATCTATATGAAAGAAAACTAGTAGGCCTATCTAGTAAAACGGAGACGCATCACCAAATCAGTTTCATAGTTGCCAAATTTTCTTCCAAACAAATTGACTCCTCCGTCGTTAATTGCGTCCGGTTTTACACCGATGCGGACGGTAATAAATGAGGCTTGCTCCAACCGGAGATCATCCACTGTCACATCGGATATGATTCGCCCATCGATAAACGCTCCCTGATCAGTGACACGCCATGTTTTGAGAAGGCCGAATTGTGTATTGACCTCACTCCACCATGAAGGGGTCAAAACCCCCCGTTCACCGCCAAAGTCACCTGGGCTCGTCCATGTTCCCACTTCTATTCCGTTAATCCAGAGCGTGATGTCAGATGGCCAATTTGGGTTATGCAACGGCGCTTCCGAACAGACTTCCATCATGAGCTCAAGATTATTTACCTTCGCTCCAGGAGGGGTGCGATTAGGGAATCGGTATTCAACAAACCCGTGCCGAAACCAAATTAACTGGGCGTTCGTTCGTTCAGGCTCAAGAAATGAACTTGGATCATCAAGCTCGCCGATAATCTTGGAATCGCTTACAATACCGCATGTCGGCGAAACCTGAAAATCAAAGAAATGTCCAACTGGCATAGAAATCTCTATAAAATCATGATGATGGACTTGTACAGGTCCCCCTGTTTCCACGATAATCTTGCTAAATACTGCGGCGCATATTTTTTGTGTTCCCCTTGTACCTGGAACCATTTCTGTGCGAATTAAGTTGGCGTCCTCCAGCTTTTTAATATTCACCGCCGCCGTGGATGGGGGAATGTTGAACATTTCGGCAATTTCTACGACATTCATCGGACGTTCGAGCAGCTTTTTAAAGATGGCGACCCGCAAATCACTCGACAAAGCTTTGGCAATCTCCACAAAATCATCTAGATTAGTAGTTAATACCCTCGTCGCTACCTCTGTATTTGACGAATCAACCATCAACTTTGGCATCACTATTTATTCACCTACTTTTATAAACCTTGATAAATTCAAACAAGTTTTATTGAATGATTAAAACGAAATTCTCTATATACTTCAATGGGATTCTGATCACTAACAAAGTGACCAACTTTTATTAGAGCCACACCCAAGAGGATAGACTCTCTTGATCTCCAAGCTCCATCCATTCACTTATAAAGAAGCTCGTTTTTACTTAACTGTTTAAGTAAAAATGTTTACGCTTTCATCATAACAAATTCAAAATCATCTGTCTACTATTTTTAAACAACTTTTTTTGAATGTTTACTATTTTTTTGTTTGATTTCGCTCAAAACGAAACCAAAACATTATACTCATTCGTATAATTCACAAAGGTCGATGTATCCTAAAGCATAGAACGAATATGGAGGCCCAAAACATGGATGCCAAACTACATTTACAAAAGGAATTAAAGCAAATCGAACAGTGGGAACACTCCCAAAAAGACCTATGGTTTTGGGAAAAGCTTGGCCGCTTGCCATTTCAAGTGCTGGATAAGCTGACGCCAAAAGTCGTCCATCGAAAACTCGGGCAGCTGCTTGATGAGTTGGGCAGCTATATTCAAAGCGGCGGGCAATATTTAGTGAATGAAAAGAAAATATTCACTCGGCTCGGGGTATCGTCGCTTGCGCAAGTGCCGCACTTGCCGCTTGAGACAATGGATCGCGTCTGCGATGAATTGATCGATGCGCGCGTCACGTTCGCCCAGCTGCAAGGGGCGGCAACTGGAATTGGCGGGGCGCTGACGCTGGCGGTAGACATTCCAGCGCTTCTCGGCTTAGCGCTGAAAACGCTGCAAGAGATCGCCATCGTGTACGGATATGACCCGAAGGAAAAAGAGGAGCGCGTGTTTGTCGTCAAATGCCTGCAGTTTGCCGCGGCGGACATCGTCGGGAAAAAAGCGATTTTGGACGAACTTTCGTCGTTCTCCAATGAACGCGGGCGCGTCTTTTCCGAACTGCAAGGCTGGCGGGAAGTGATGATGACGTTCCGCGACCAATACGGGTGGAAAAAGCTGTTTCAAGCCGTTCCGATCATCGGTGTCATTTTCGGTTCGCTGTTTAACAAATCGTTTATGGAAGACATCGCCGAAACCGGGAAGATGCTCTATCGGAAGCGTCGCATCATCGAGAAGCTCAAACAGTTTGAACCCGGCATCTAAGACACCGGGTTCAATTCGTTTATGACTGGTGCATAGGCTCGAGCGACAGCATCCCTTCTTATCGTTGAACAGCTTTCAATCGCCACATCATACTGATAAAATCGCCAGAGCGGTACGGCAAGGCCACTCCGGCATACATCAGCTCGTCGCCGCCGTAAACGCCAAGTCCCTCGATTTCGTAGTCTTGATTCGGGTCAAGCCCTTTTAAGCGCAGGTATGACAGCGGCGCGTTCGCTTCGGCCAGAACGCGGAAGTAGGCGACGAGCGCTTCCGAGCGGTCGGCAGAGACGAACATCCACGCCGCCTCGTTGCCTTCAAACGGGCTTAGCAGTCGATAAAACGTGCCGAACTGGACGAGGCGGCGCACGTCCTTGTAAAACGCGACTTGTTGCTTAATCATTTGTTTTTCTGTTTCCGTCAATTTCGTGATATCGAGCTCATAGCCGAAGTTGCCTGACATCGCGACATGGCCGCGCGTCTTGAGCGACGCCACCCGCCCGACTTGGTGGTTCGGCACCGCCGAGACGTGGGCGCCCATCGCACTAATCGGATAGACGAGGCTCGTGCCGTATTGAATTTTCAGGCGTGAGACGGCATCGGTATTGTCGCTCGTCCATGTTTGCGGCATATAATACAGCATCCCCGGGTCAAACCGCCCCCCGCCTCCTGAGCAGCTTTCAAACAAAATGTGCGGAAAGCGCGAGGTCATCTCGTCCATGACGCGGTACAGTCCAAGCATATAGCGGTGCGCCGTTTCGCGTTGGCGCTCAGGCGGCAGGGCAGCCGAGCCGATTTCCGTCATATGGCGGTTCATGTCCCATTTCACGTACGTGATCGGCGCGCTTGCGAGGACGTTCGAGATCGTCTCGATGATATAGTCGCAAACGTCTTCGCGGGAATAATCGAGCACAAGCTGGTTTCGTCCTTCCGAACGCGGGCGGTTGGGCACATGCAGACACCAGTCGGGGTGTTTCCGGTACAGTTCGCTGTTTGGCGACACCATTTCCGGTTCGACCCATAAGCCGAACTGGAGTCCAAGTTCGTTCACTTGTTTCGCCAACCCGTCTAAGCCGTTCGGAAGCTTGCGCCGGTTGACGATCCAATCGCCGAGCGAACGACGGTCGTCATCGCGCTTGCCAAACCAGCCATCGTCAAGCACAAACAGTTCGATGCCTAGTTCCGCTGCCGTTTTCGCAATGTTGACGAGTTTTTCTTCGTTAAAATCGAAGTACGTTGCTTCCCAGTTGTTGATCAAAATCGGGCGTTCGCGGTCGCGGAATGCGCCGCGCGCCAGGCGGGTGCGGTACAGTTCATGGTACGTTTGCGACATCCCATTTAACCCTTGGTCGGAGTAGACCATGACCACTTCCGGCGTTTGGAACGACTCACCCGGCTGAAGCAGCCATGTGAAATCAAACGGGTTGATTCCCATCGAGACACGGGCGGTGTGAAACTGGTCGACCTCGACTTGGGCGAGGAAATTGCCGCTGTACACAAAGCTGAACCCGTACACTTCGCCTTGATGCTCATCAGCGTTTTTGGCGACGAGCGCGATAAATGGGTTTTGTTGGTGGCTGCTCGCGCCGCGGCGGCTTTCCGCCGCTTGCACGCCGGTCACAAGCGGGCGGCGCTCGATCCAGCGCTCGCGCCCCCACGCTCCGGGGAGATGGATCCAATCATAGTCAGCAGTTGGGAAATCAACGCTCATACTGAGCGCACGCAGCAGTTTCAACCGCTCGCCGCCTTTGTTTTCAAAACGGGCCGCGCGCGTGATGACGTTCCATTTTTCATACGCCGTATACTGCAACGTGACCTCTAGACCGATCAGCGCATCTCCAAGGACAATTTCGAGCGTCTCCGCTTCCTGTTCATGCTCCACGTATGTCGCCGGCAGTCCGTTCAGTCTAGGCTTCCCTTTGTAAATGTGGTGCGTCTTGTAGCGCAAATCCGTCACCGTCGAACCGTTCTCAAGCTGCACGTGATACGCTGGAGCACGGAAATCGGTATTCCCATAGGCCGGATATTCTTGCGGCAGCGTATCGAGCGAAAACGTGCGGTCGGATGGGGCGAGATTGGGGGAAAACGCGCGATCCAGCCGCGAAAACCTCCGCTCCCCCCGAACATCGCGCACCGCTTTTCCCCAATAGATATGAGCCAAATAGCCGGAGCGGAAAAGCTGCATCACGTAGCTTGCCTTGCCCGCCCGCAAATGAAACTGCTTCGTTTGCGGATTGTATGTAACCGCCATCCTCTTCCCTCACTTTGATTTTTTATTTAAATTTTACTTAATTTTTACGAAAAGATCCATCAAAAAAGCGCCTGGATTCAGGCGCTCATCATTTCCTTCATGATCATTGGTTCACTTCGCTCCTTCCTCTGCCAACACCGCTCGTCGCAGTTCCTTGTCGAGTTCTTTCTCATACACGTCCCGCTCTTCCCCCGTCCACCCCAAATACCGCGCCATAAACGCAACAACCGCCTCTTTCTCCCGCCGGACAGAATCGATGTCAAATAACAGCGCTCCGGTGCGGCGGATGAAGTAGTCGACCGGTTTGGCCGCCATTTCTTCCTCCATGGCGTAGACGAGGCGGATGAACGTTTCGCGCGTTAAGCCAGACGAACGGTCGTATTGCTGGCTTAAAGCAAACAGCTGGTCGACATTTGTGCCGTATTGTCTCGCCAGCCGCGCTCCCGCTTCTTTCGTCAATCCATAGCGCACCGCTTCGTCCGCTTTTTCGGCGATGAAGGCAGGGAGGCGGTGCGAGCCGCCGACATCGCCGCCGGAGATCGGCAATTGTTTCGTCTGGCATGGACGGAACGTTTTCCGCTCTTCTTTTTCGAGCTGCTTAGCGACGAGGTCGACGACGGTCTCGGCCATTTTCCGGTAGCCGGTCAGCTTGCCGCCGGCGATCGTAATGAGGCCGGATGGCGATGTCCAAATCTCGTCTTTGCGGGAAATTTCCGACGGGTTTTTCCCTTCTTCATAAATGAGCGGACGGACGCCAGCCCAGCTCGACTCGACATCGTCGGCAGTGACGCCGACGGACGGGAACATGTAGTGAATCGCCTGCAATAAGTAATCACGGTCTTCTTCGGTCATGGCCGGATGAGCGGGATCATCGTCATAAAATGTATCGGTCGTGCCGACATACGTTTTCCCATCCCGCGGAATGGCAAACACCATCCGGCCGTCCGGGGTGTCAAAATAGACTGCCTGCTTGAGCGGAAAACGCTTTTGATCGATGACGATATGGACGCCTTTTGTCAGCCGAAGCCGCTTGCCGGTTTTCGATCCGTCTTTGTCGCGCAGCGCATCAACCCACGGTCCGGCGGCATTGACGACTTTTTTGGCGCGGATGTCATACACTCGTCCGCCGATCAGGTCGCGGCAGCGGGCGCCGATCGCGCGGCCGCGCTCGTCGTACAAAAACTGTTCGGCTTTTACGTAGTTGACGGCGTCGGCGCCAAGCTCGACCGCTTTTTTGATCACTTCGATCGTCAGGCGGGCGTCGTCGGTCCGATACTCGACGTAATAGCCGCCGCCGATCAGGCCGTCGCGCTTTAAGAGCGGCTCTTTTTCCAACGTCTGCCGGGCATCAAGCATCGTGCGCCGCTCGCTTGGCTTGACGCCAGCCAGCCGGTCATACAGCCAAAGGCCGACCGACGTGCTCCATTTGCCGAACGTCCCGCCGCGGTAAATGGGCAGCAGCATCCACTCCGGTGTGGTGACGTGCGGGCCGTTTTCATACACAATCGCCCGTTCGCGCCCGACTTCCGCGACAAGCTTCACCTCGAACTGCTTCAAGTAGCGCAAGCCGCCGTGAACGAGCTTCGTCGACCGACTTGACGTGCCGGCGGCAAAATCTTGCATCTCGACAAGCGCGACCGTCATGCCGCGCGAGACGGCATCCAGGGCGATGCCAGAGCCGGTGATCCCTCCACCGATGATCAGAAGATCATATTGTTTTTCGCTCATCGCTTGAAGAACATCGCTCCGATGTTTGCTTGAGAACGCCATGCGTGATTCCTCCTTTGAAAAAGACAAAAAGAGACCATTGCAAACACGATAAGCCTTTCGCCTACCATGCATGCATGGTCTCTCCCTGTCTCCTGACTGATGATTAACTTGTTACCTTTATTGTAGCAGACTGCGGCCGATTTGACCAGCTCAACGCATTATCCATTGTAGTGGCGCCATAATGTTTCGTTTGACGTGGTCACCGCCGCCGCCCCAGCTGCAAGCGCCCGCTCGACATCATCGACCGTGCGGATGAGCCCACCGGCGTAAATCGGTTTTCCGGTCCGTTCTTTCACTTCGCGGATGATGTGCGGCATGGCGCCCGGGATGACTTCAATGCAATCCGGATTCGTTTTGGCGATCAGCTGGTAGCTTTTCTCTAAAGCGTGGGAATCGAGCAAAAAGATGCGTTGCACGGCCAAGACGCGTTTTTGACGCGCCTTCATAATGACGCCCGCTTTCGTGGAAATGAGGCCATGAGGGCGGAACTCTTGGCAAAGGTATTCCGCCGCATGTTCATCATGACTCAGCCCTTGCACCAAGTCGACGTGAATGATCAACTCCTTGCCATGCCGGCGCGCATAGGCAAAGATGCTTTTTAACTGGGCAATATGCACCTCAAGCAACACGCCGACCGTGTAACCGCTTGACAAAAAGGCGTCAAATTGCTTCATCGTTTTAATGGCCGGAATGATGCGCTGTTTCGCTTCCATTTTCTTTTCTTCGATTCATCCTCTCATTTTGTCGATCTCATCTAAGCATGACAGTGACATCATCGTCCGCGGTTTGCATGTCGCGATTTTCACCCCGCGCTTGCGGAATTTTTCAACGAGGTGATGAATCACTTTTTTGCTTGCCGCCTCTTCCTCATGGGGATGTCCCATTGCCTCACGCTCCTCTCCTATTCCGCTTTCGGAATGGCGAGCTCCACCGTCGTTCCTTTCCCAACTTCGCTTTCCAACGCAATTTGCCCGCCGTACTTATCGATGATCTCCTTGGCAATCGAAAGGCCGAGCCCGGCGCCGCCTTGTTCGCGGCTGCGCGCCTTGTCGACGCGGTAAAAGCGCAAAAAGACGTTTTTCAGCTCCTCTTTTGGGATGCCAATGCCATAATCACGGATGGACACGATGACAAACGGCCCTTCCTCGCGCAAGGAAATCGCGATTTGTTTCACTCGCTGAGAATATTTTACCGCATTGTCAAGCAAAATGAACAGCAATTGTTCAAAATGATGCTTCGCCATCGCCGCGCGCGCAATCGGCTTATCCGGCTGGTCAATCAGAAATTGGAAGTCCGGGTGCAAGACGCGGAAATTTTTGACGACTTGTCCGACAGCCGCCGCGGCATCCATCGGCGCGACCTCATCCGGCACCGTGATCGCCTCGGCGCGCGACAAGTCAAGGAGCTCGAGAACGAGCCGCTTCAGCCGCTCCGCTTCTTTCACCGCCGCCTCGAGCGATTCTTCTAAAATCTCTGGATTGTGCTTTCCCCATCGCTGCAGCAACGAAAGATGGCCTTGCAAAATGGCGAGCGGCGTGCGCAGTTCATGGGACGCATCCTCGACAAATTGCCGCTGCATGGCGAACGACCGCTCAATTTCATCCATCATGCCGTTGAACATCACCATCAGTTCCGCGATTTCATCGCGCGCCGGAGGCACATCAATGCGCCGTTTCAGCCCGTTGTTTTGAATGTCCGCCATCGTTTTGGCCAGCGTTTGCAACGGCCGGACGAAGCTTTGCGCCACGAACCGGCCGGCGACAGCGCTTGCCGCCATGGCCAAAAAGCCGATCGCCGTCATGATGAGAAAGAGTGTGTTGGTCACTTGCTGGAACCTCGCCAGCCGACGGGCGATCTCGATCGTTCCATGCAAGTTGCCGATATGAAGCGGCTGACGGAGCAGCAAAAATCGCTCATTGTTGATGAAATGCTCATCCATCTTCCGCTTGTCGGGCATCTCGCTTGGCGATAGCGACACCGCCGCCCCATTTGAAACGGAGACGATGACGTTTCCTTTCTCATCCGTAACGCGAATGAGCTGGTAGCGTTCATTCAGCTTTTCCAAAAACGCGCGGCTGCGGCGAATCCCTTCCCATGATAGATTACGTTTTTCCGCGTAATATGTTTCAATTTCCGCCACCGTTTGTTCCATCGTTTTTTCTTCTTCCTTCAGCAGCCATTGTTTGACCATATGATATTGCAAAAACGTAAACACAAAATACGTAATGAAAATCGCCCCGGCCGACAAAACGGTCAGCTTCCCTTTCAGCGAAAGCCGGCGAATCGCCTCCCTCTTCATGGCCGCATCACATATCCCGTGCCGCGCACCGTTTGGATATACCGCTCTTTATCGTGTTCGTCAAGCTTTTGCCGCAAATAGCGAACGTAGACGTCAACGACGTTCGTCTCAACCTCGGCGTCGAACCCCCACACTTTGTCAAGGAGCGCATCACGCGTCAAGACAACATTGATGTTTTGCATAAAGGCGACGAGCAAATCGTATTCGCGCTTCGTCAGCTCAATAAATTCGTCTCCTTTTTTCACTGTGCGCGCCTGCACGTCAACGACTAAATCTTTAAACGTCAACACTTGGGCGTTCGCTTCCGGATGAACGCGGCGGAACAAGGCGCGGATGCGGGCGAGCAGCTCTTCAATGGCAAACGGTTTGACGATGTAGTCATCGGCCCCGTTATCGAGCCCCATGACGCGGTCAAACACGCTGTCGCGCGCTGTGATCATGATGATCGGCGTCGATTTCGCCGCCCGGATGCGGCGGCATACTTCCATGCCATTTAAACGCGGCAGCATCACATCAAGCAAAATGAGATCCCACTGCTCCGAAAGAGCGAGCTCGAGCCCTTCGCGTCCATCGGCGCATACATGCACGTCAAAGCCTTCGTGCTTTAAATCAAGCTCCAAAAACCGGGCGAGCCCGGCTTCATCTTCAATCAATAAAATACGTCCGTTCATCAGTTGCTCCTCCTCTCTTGCGGCTGTTGCTGCTTCCACCTTTATACATCTTTAACTATACACAACAAATCGTTCACCGCCAACGGGCAGCCAGCAGTCAAAAAAGGAATGGGGCGCCTGTTAGGGACGCCCTCAAAAATGAATCGGCAAAAAGCGGCGCAGGCAGCTGTTTATGAATGGCGGTCAACGATCCAATCAACAATGGCTTGAACGATTTCAAACACTTGATAAGAAAGAAGCGACACGGCTGTTCCCGAAAAAAACAATGTCACCAGCCAATGAACCCAATGCATCGCGCCATCCCTCCTCCCGCCGCCGGGCAACCGACAGCGTTATTGATGTGCATCTCATGGATGGTGGTGTCATTATATTCCATCCGGGTTAAAACAAGATGAAAACTCTCTAAAAAAGTATGAAGTAGCTTTTTTTGCGCTCTGTACATACATTGACAGTGAATCGCTTTGCCAATCGGCAGCGTCCCGACAGAACCATTTCGCTGTTTTGAAAAAAGGAGGAGAGCGCAATGAATGAATCGTTTCAACCACCAGCCAATGGGGGAGGCCATCACCCGTTCCATCATTTGCGGAAAATGATGAATCAATGGTTTGATGAACGGCCGCTGCAAAAACTGTTTGAAACGCTCGATGACTATTTCGCACAAACGTTTGCTGCAGCGTACATTCCGATCGAGGTGAAAGAGACGAAGCACGATTACCAAATCATTGTCCGGCTGCCTGACATCAAAAGGGAACAAATCAGCTTGCAATGGCAGGAAGATGGGCTGCAGCTGATCGTCGATCACAATGAAACGATTGAATCGGCAGATCATCACGGCCATGTATACGAACGCCGCCACGCACGGCGGCGCGTGGCGAGGCTGATTCCGTTTCCGTATCCGGTCGCTGAGCATGAGGTGAAAGCCTCGTTTCAAAATGGGACGCTCACCATCCAGCTGCCGCAAAAACGGAAATATATCGATATCGATTGAAGACGATCCAGCCTGTGTGTGCGTTCAAAAACCATTTTGGCAGCGGCCAGCGCCGCGCTTGGACGTGAAACAAGCCGTTCCCTTCATGGGGAGCGGCTTGTTTCTTATCCAGCTTCTATTGTTTATGGGGTGAATTTCCGGAACGTTCGCCCTCTTCCGGCGTTCCTTTTTTGATCACCCATTCGTTGGCGATTTCCTCACGGTTGTTCGTGTATTTGTTTTTCCGCTTCCAGTTGTCGTTGTGGTCTGTCACCGCCATCACCCCCTTATTGTTTGCCATTCGCTTGCCTTGCTGCGGCCAACACGATGTGCATACATACTTTCTCGGCTGACAAGCTACGCTACTGATAGGAGGTGCAAAACGAATGGCGAAACTGCCCGATTTCAAACAATTGAACGACCGACTGATCAACGAGCCGTCGGATGAGCCGATGCTTGTCATCAAAACAAACCTCGACCCGGACCGCGTGACGGAAGAAAATCCGTACGTCCAAGGCCGCACAAACACAAGCAAAGAGTTTGTCTCTTTTTTTGAAGGGGGCGGACGATGATGGAACAAACACTCGCTTACTTGCGCGAAGTGCTGTCCAACTATTTGGATCACCACGGCGACACCCCAAAACGCATTTACAAAAAACTGATCAGCAAACCATACCGAGGCGAAGGGGAATTTGTCCGCGACTTGACGCAAGAAGAAAGCGCCTTTTTGGACCGCATTTTGCCCCATGAAATCCGCTATGCGATGGATGAGCGCGATTATGAGCGCGTGTATCAGCTCAATGAAGTGTATGAGTTGCTCATTTGACAACGTGAAAACCGCTCCCCGTGCAAACGGCGGAGCGGTTTCCCTTTTTCAAGCGCGCTCGACCGTCGCGCCATGACGCGGTTTCATTTTTTAAACGTACCGAGCAATCCTTTCAACACGCCATTCACTTGATTGACCGTATTGATCATTTGCCCCACGGTACTCATCATTTTGTTGATATCGTACGTTNTGAGTTGCTCATTTGACAACGTGAAAACCGCTCCCCGTGCAAACGGCGGAGCGGTTTCCCTTTTTCAAGCGCGCTCGACCGTCGCGCCATGACGCGGTTTCATTTTTTAAACGTACCGAGCAATCCTTTCAACACGCCATTCACTTGATTGACCGTATTGATCATTTGCCCCACGGTACTCATCATTTTGTTGATATCGTACGTTCCGTCGCTGTTTTTAAACTGGGCGAGAAACGACGGGCGCGGCGGCGGCAAAAGCGGCCCCGGCTTTGGGTATGACGCCGGATGGGGAGGCGGGGCGGCATGGGTGGACGGAAAAAAGGGCCAGTGCCCCGGCGCCGATGGAAAAGATGAACCTCCATAGTGGAAGTAAGGATGATAATGGCTGCCTAAGCCATAGGGACCATACGTGGGCGGTGGTAAAACCGGGCGCGAGTAACGATGCATATTCCTTCTCCCCCATTGTTGGTGTCCATTCCCCCTTGCCTAGAAAGCGGCTCGTACAGGCAAGATGCGGCCGTGCGCTGTTTCGCACGCAAACGAACAACATTCATGCTGATGAGCCACCAACCTTCCAGGCCGAAGAGGTGGGCTGCCACTAGTATATGTGACGGCGCCCGATGGCGTGTACGGACATGTCATCTCTTGTCGGAAGTTTTAATTTTCCGAAATCATTCTTTCTTCCTATTTTCATGGTACGATGTAAAAAAGGGGGAAGGGGGAAAAGCATCAATGAACGTGACGGAGTTAAAGCATAAGTTTATGGCGGTCAAACATTGCGAACCGGCTGAGGCGAACGAACTGCTTGATTTTGCCCGCCGTCTGTATTTGCGCGGGGAAATTTCGCTCGCCGAGTACCGTGATCTCGTGCGTGAGCTCGAAAAAGCCGGCGCCTCTCAGCCGGATGAAGCAGGGGAATACGCTGGGCTGTAGGACGATGAGGGAGCTTTTCCCTTCTTTTTTTTGCCCCTGTTCCTCAAGACGCATAAAAAACGATGTTTCTTCCCACCCTAAAGAGGCAAGAGGAATTGTCGTGCAAGGGGGGATTGGCGATGGGTCGAGGCGTCCACTTTAACCATAAATTGAAAGGCCATGACCATGAAAAGCCGAAACATGGAAAACCAGCGCCGCCCAAGCATACGGAGCGGGTCGAATACGAGATCAACACCGTCGCTACTGCAGAAGGCGGCCCTGTCTCGATCACAACAGGCAAAGACACATAAAACAAAAAAGGGGGCTGATCCAAAACGCACTCGCGTTTTGGGTCAGCCCTTTTTCCGTGCGGCCGCTTTCTCCTGCCCCGTCAAAGCCTCTCCTTGCCTGCTTCGCTCGTGTCGTCAAGCCGTTCCTTGACAAGCGCCAGCGTATAAGCGACGGCCTGGCTGTATTGCTTGATGCGGCGCTCAGGAACGGATGGATAAAATGCCTCAACGCACAGCTTCGCCATATGGTCGGCGGCGGCTTCAATTTGCCGCTCATGGACATATTTCGGCCGCGCATGGCGGACCCAGCGGGAAGCGGCGTCCTTCCACCGTTCGGCAACGGCCTGCACCTCTTCGGCCATCGGTTTCACGTCGCCAAAAAAATCCGGCTCCTCGTTCCGCTCGCGGGCGCGCCGGGCGATCAAAAGCAACTGTTCGTTGTATTGTTGCAGCCGCTTCGTCAACGCCTTAAGCTCTTTTTCCATGGCGCCTCCTCCTTATCCATGCCGGCAAATCCGGTTTGCCCATGTGCCCCATGGCCCGGAGAACGGATGCGTTTTGCCGCGATGCGCTTCTGTTTGATGATACCATACCGACCGGCTCACACCAAATACAGTTTCGACGAAAGCGGAAGTGCAGCACGCTGCTTCTCCTTCTCAAGCCGCTGTTCCACGCCGGCGATCTGCCCTTCAAGCCGCCCGAGCTGTGCTTGATTTTGCGTATAACGCTCTTCGATGACATCGGCGATCACTTTTTCCATTTTCGCATCGACCTGCTCGATGAGTGCAACAATTTCCTGCAGCTGCTTTTCGATCTCCTCTTTTTTCACGAGCCGTTTTTCCATTCCCTCTCCCCCATTTCTCGCATGATGATATTCCATTCGCGGCGGGAAGGACGACTCCTGCTGCGGCGACAAAAGTAGAACGAATTCGGCAAAGAAAGTGGCAAGCAGCCGCCATTCGACATTGACCTCCTTCGCTTGCCTTCAGTCGAAAGGAGGAAAAGAAAAAGAGCGCATATGACCGGAGCGTATGGTATAATAAAAACCATTCAAAGGAGATGAACGCGATGGCACTCAAATACCCGAGCGGAAAAGAGTATCGCGGAAACAAGCCGAACGCCGCGCGCCGGCCGGCGGCCGATTATGCCAATCGCGGCATGACGCTCGAAGACGACTTAAACGCGACGAATGAATATTACCGGGAACGCGGCATCGCTGTCATCCATAAAAAGCCGACCCCGGTGCAAATCGTGCGCGTCGACTATCCGAAACGGAGCGCCGCCGTCATTACCGAAGCCTACTTCCGGCAAGCGTCGACGACCGACTACAACGGTGTGTACCGCGGCAAGTACATCGACTTTGAGGCGAAAGAGACAAAAAACAAAACGGCGTTTCCGCTGAAAAATTTCCACGCTCATCAAATCCGCCATATGGAGCAAGTCGTCGCCCACGGCGGCATTTGTTTTGCGATTTTGCGTTTTTCTTTGCTCAATGAAACGTATTTGCTTGACGCCTCTCATTTGATCGCTTGGTGGAACAAACAGGAAGCCGGCGGACGAAAGTCAATTCCGAAACAAGAGATCGAACGGCATGGACATTCCATTCCGCTTGGCTACCAGCCGAGAATTGATTATATTAGTGTAGTAGACAACGTGTACTTCACCCGTTGAAGTGAAAACTTGTAAGAAAGGCAGGATTTGCTTATGTCTGGTGAATATCGTTCTCGCGTAGAACGAAAGCAGGCAGCAAAACAAACGAAACAGAAGAAAGCGAAAACGAAAAAAGGGATCGCGTGGCTGAAAACAGTCGCCATTGCGATATTGTTCATCATCGTGATCGCCGCTGTCGGCGGCGTGGCGGCGTTCGCCTACTTCGTCAAGGACGCTCCCCCGCTTGATGAGGCGAAAATTAAAGACCCGCTCTCTTCCGTCGTGTACGATATGAATGGGAAGAAAGTCGCCGAACTTGGCGGCTACAAGCGGACGTACATTTCGTATAAAGACGTGCCCAAAGTGCTTGAAGATGCCGTGCTGGCCACGGAAGACGCCCGCTTTTATGAACATCACGGCATCGATGTCGTCCGCTTGGCTGGCGCCGTCCTCGCCAACATCAAGGAAGGATTTGGTGCAGAAGGCGGCAGCACGATCACCCAGCAAGTCGTCAAAATGACGTTTTTGTCGTCAGAAAAAACGTTGAAGCGAAAAGCGCAAGAGGCATGGCTCGCGCTGCAGCTTGAACAAAAATATTCGAAGCATGAAATTTTGGAAATGTATTTGAACAAAATTTATTATTCAGACGGCATTTATGGCGTCGCTCGCGCCGCCGAATATTATTTTGGCAAGACAGACTTGAAAAAGCTCACTCTTCCGGAAGCGGCCTTGCTCGCCGGCATGCCGCAAAGTCCAAACCGGTATAATCCGTATGACCATCCAGAGGCGGCGAAAAAACGGCGCGATACCGTATTGTCGCTCATGGCGAAACATGGCTTTATCAGCCAGGAAGAAGCGGAAAAAGCGAAACAAGTGCCGATCCAGTCGATGCTCGCTGAGCGGAAAAAATCGCAAAGCTCCGTGCCGTATGACGCCTTCATTGACGAAGTGATCAAAGAAGTGACCGACAAAGCGAACGTCAACGTCTTTGAAGATGGGCTGAAAATTTATACAACGCTCGACCAAGACGTTCAAACATACGTAGAAAAGCTATTAAACTCTGACAAATACTTTACCAATAAGAAGGATTTGCAATCCGGCATCGCCGTCGTCGACACAAAAACAGGCGCCATTCGCGCGTTAGGCGGCGGTCGCCACCGCGACCACGTCGAATTTGGCTTCAACTACGCCATCAAACCGGTCGGCCAGCCCGGTTCGACGATCAAACCGATTTTGGATTACGGTCCAGCGATCGAATATTTAAAATGGTCAACAGCGCACATTCTTGTTGACGAGCCGTATACGTATTCGGACGGCACGCCGATCCGCAACGCCGGCGGGGGATATATGGGGCCGATCACCTTGCGGACGGCACTGGCAAAATCACGCAACATCCCGGCGTTAAAAACGTTCCAAGCCGTCGGCAAAGAACGGGCGATGGAGTTTGCCAATCGTCTTGGGATGGGCTTTAGTGAAGTATATGAGCCATATGCGATCGGGGGGGTATCCAACTATGTGTCACCGTTGCAAATGGCCGGGGCCTACACCGCCTTTGGCAACAACGGGATTTACACAAAGCCGTATGCCGTGACGAAAATCGTCTTCCCAGACGGCACGGAAATGGATTTGCAGCCAAAGCCGAAACGGGTGATGCACGACTATACCGCTTATATGATCACCGATGTGCTGAAAACGGTCATCCGCTCCGGAACCGGCGTGTTGGCTAATGTCCCAGGGCTTGAGCTCGCGGGCAAAACAGGAACGACAAACTACGGCGAAGACGGCGCCAAATTTGGCCTCCAAAGAGACGATGTGCCGGACAGCTGGATTGTCGGCTATACGCCAAACTATACGGCGGCCATTTGGGTCGGCTTCAGCAAGCGAAGCAGCACGGCAAAGCTTAGTATAGAGGAACAAAAAATCCCGAAATACTTGTTGAAAAACTTAATGTCCCATATCGATGACGGCAGCGGAAGCTTCAAGCAGCCGGAGAGCGTCGTCAGACTGCCGATCAAAAAAGGCACAAATCCGCCGAAACTTGCCGGCAAATACACGCCGGCAAGCGAAATTACGTATGAATTGTTCGTGCGCGGCACTGAGCCGACGGAGACGGCGAACGACGCGCCGGAAGAACTGCCGGCGGTGAAAGGGTTGACCGCTGTGTACGACCAAGCGGCGAACGCCATCTCGGTTTCATGGTCATACGATGAGCAAACCGATGAGACGATCTTCGAGGTGCGCGTCAAAGATGGCCAAGGTCAAACGAATACGATCACCACAAAAGACCGTTCGATCACGATTTCCAATCCGACGCCAGGATGGACGTACACAATCGCCGTGTACGCAAAAGACGGCGAACGAATGAGCAAACCGGCCATAGCCAGCGTTCATGTCCCCGGCGGAGAAGATCAAACTCCCGCGCCACAACAACCGGGGGATGACAGCCAAGGCAGCGGCGGGCAAAACGGCGGCACCGATCAAGGCAACAGCGGGAATAACGGAAACGAAAACGGTCAGGGAAACAACAATGAACAAAACGGCGGCGCAAGCGGCGGACAAGAAAATGGCAACAGCGGCGGGGCCAACCAAAACAATGGCCAAACGGATGGAACAAACAACCAAGGAACGAACAACAGCGGCCAAACGAACGGAACGAACGGCGGAACAGGTGCAAACAGCGGAACGCCGCCTGTCTCCCCGCCGTTAAAAAACGGATCCGGAGCGGGTCTTGGCACCCGTCCATAACAGCTGCATTCCCAAAAAACGGATGGCTTTTGCGCCATCCGTTTTTTCATGACCGACCGGCATGCTGCTGGCCCTTCTTCACCAAGCCCTTTCGCGGTTCCGTTCACTTCTGATTTGCCGCTTTTTCCTCCCGTTTTCGCATCCGTTTTTTTCCTTCACGGCATAAATGAAGAAGAGGACATGACGGACATTGCGGAGACTGCGCCTTGCAATGGTAGCGGCCGAAAAAAATCATTCGGTGGTGGGTGATCGACCATTCTTCTTTTGGAATGATTTTCATCAGCGTCTTCTCGACTTCCAAAACCGAGTCGTCCCAGCGGCAAAAGCCAAGCCGTTTGCTGACGCGCTCGACGTGTGTATCAACAGCGATGGCCGGCACGCCGAACGCAACGGACACAACGACGTTCGCCGTCTTCCGCCCGACGCCCGGCAGCTTCATCAACTCATCGCGGTCGCGCGGCACTTCGCCGTTGTACTTGTCAATCAACATCGCGCACAGCTTTTGAATGTTTCGCGCTTTGTTCCGATATAAGCCGATTGAGCGGATATCTTGCTCAAGCTCCTCAAGCGGCACCGCAATATAATCGTGCGGCGTCCGATATTTTTCAAACAGCCGTTTCGTCACCTTGTTGACGAGCGCATCGGTGCATTGCGCCGACAAAACAACCGCAATCAGCAGCTCAAACGGATTGCGGTGCAAAAGCTCGCAATGCGCATCCGGAAACATTTTTGCCATCTCATCCAAACAGTAGCGGATTTGTTGCTTTGTCAGCACCTCGTCTCCTCCTTATTGCCATATTGGCCCGAATAAAACGACGCCTTTTACCGGTTCGATTGACCATTTTTGGACAAACAAAAACGAGAGACAGCGCCTCTCGTTACGAGTCGAGCCAATTGAAAAACGGGATCGTCTGTTTAAATTCTCCCGCCGTCTGTTTCGCCGAACGGGAGGACGGCTTGCGAAACTTTTTGCCGTAGTCGTGCGCCTGTTCAATCGTGCGAATGCCATTCTTTTTCCATTCAAACAAGATGCGATCGATGTAGCGGAAATTCAACTTCCCCGACAGCACCGCTTCGCGCAGCGCCGCTTTAATGATGGCCGGCTCATGGCCGTCTTGATCGATCCACATCGCAAGCGTTTCACACTCGAACGGGGAGAGCGGGCGGCCAAACTCCTGCTCAAAAACGGTGTATAAGCTCTCCTCTTCCTCCTGCCGGCCGAGTTCCCCCTGTTGAGCGGCTTGGGTGTACAAATGATGCACGAGCTTCTCCCAAAGCGGTTCAAGCGTATATTTTTCGTTGCGAATGCCTTGTTCATCCGTATGCTCTTCAATCGCGATCATCCCTTTTTGCAAGAGCCGACGCACCATATCCATGCATTCCGCTGCCGAGACCGTCATTCTTTCGGCCAGCTCGGCCGGCGTCGGAAACAAGACGCCTTCTTCGAAAAACGACTGCATATGCAAAAGCAAGACGAGCTCCCCCTCGCCCAACCCAAGCTGCTTGTAGTGGCCAAGCAGCAGCTTCGGGACGGCGATGCTTCCTTGCGCCAGCCATTCGGCCACCTTTTTCTTTTCCATGCCGATGCACCTCAACTATAGTATAACATGACGGCGGCGAAAAAACCCCCTTTTTGCAGGGGGTTTTTTACGGATAAAGCCGGTTGAGCAGCCGCGGGAACGGAATCGTCTCGCGCACATGTTCGACGCCGCAAATCCAAGCGACAGTGCGCTCCAAGCCGAGCCCGAACCCTGAATGCGGCACAGAACCGTATTTGCGCAAATCCAAATACCATTCATACGCTTCAAGCGGCAAATGGTGCTCTTCAAGGCGGCGCTTGAGCAGCTCATAATCGTGAATCCGTTCCGAGCCGCCAATGATTTCCCCGTATCCTTCCGGCGCAATCAAATCGGCGCATAACACAACGTCGGGGCGGTTCGGGTCCGGCTGCATATAAAACGGCTTCAAAGAGGCCGGATAGTGGGTGATGAACACCGGTTTGTCAAAACTTTCGGCGATGGCCGTCTCATGCGGCGCACCGAAGTCATCGCCCCACTCGATGTCGGTCAATCCTTTTTCATGAAGCAGCTTGATCGCCTCATCATACGTTAGGCGCGGAAACGGCGGTTTGACCAGCTCAAGCTTCGACACGTCGCGCCCGAGCCGCCCGAGTTCAAGCCGGCAGCGCTCGAGCACCGACTGCACAAGGTAGGAGACGTACTCTTCTTGCAGACGCAAATTGTCTTCAAACTCATAAAACGCCATTTCCGGCTCCACCATCCAAAACTCGATCAAATGGCGGCGTGTTTTCGATTTTTCGGCGCGGAACGTCGGGCCGAATGAGAACACTTTGCCGAGCGCCATCGCCGCCGCTTCCATGTAGAGCTGGCCGCTTTGCGACAAATAGGCATCCTCATCAAAATATTTCGTATGAAACAGTTCGGTCGTTCCTTCCGGTGCGCTGCCAGTCAAAATCGGGGCGTCGACTTTCACAAACCCGCGGTCGTTGAAAAACTCATACGTCGCCCGGATGATTTCGTTGCGAATTTTCATGATCGCGTGCTGGCGCCGCGACCGAAGCCAAAGGTGGCGATGGTCCATCAAAAATTCGACGCCATGCTCTTTCGGCGTAATCGGATAGTCAACTGCTTCTTGAATGACTTGCAAATCGGCAACCGACAGCTCGTAGCCAAATGGGGAGCGCTCGTCGATGCGCACCGTGCCCGTCACATAGAGCGACGTTTCTTGCGTCAATGTTTTTGCGCGTTGAAACACCTCTTCCGAGACGTTCGCCTTTTCGACGACGCCTTGAATAAAGCCAGTGCCGTCGCGCAGCTGCAAAAAGACGATTTTCCCGCTTGAGCGCTTGTTCGCGAGCCAAGCGCCGATCGTCACTTGTTGTCCTACGTATTGATTCACTTCCGCAATCGTCGTCGTTTTCACGCACTGATTCCCTCCAATAATCAACACGTCCATCATTCGCTATTATACCGTTCCGTCGGCGTCACGGCAACGACCAGCCAAAGCAGTGCAAAACGATGCTGCCCTCCCCATCGCCCTTCGGCGCAGCCGCCCGGAGCCAGCCGACAGTCCGCCGCTCCCACCGACGCGGAAAAAGCGGCTTTGCGCCAAACAAAGCCGCCCTTTTCTTTCCACTCTGACACCTTGGCGCAAAGCGCCTTAGGCCCGCGCCTCCATAAACCGGCGGATGCGTTCGATCGCTGTCTCGAGCGCCTCAAGCGAGGTCGCGTACGACAAGCGGACGTAATCCGGCGCCCCAAACCCAGAACCAGGCACGAGCGCGACTTTCGCTTCCTCCAACAAGGCGGCGACGAACTCGTCGACCGTGCGGCATCCAGCCATATCCGCCGCCTTTCGGGCGTTCGGGAACAAATAAAACGCTCCTTGCGGTTTGATGCAGGTGAAGCCTGGAATTTGCACAAGCTTGTCATAAATGATGTTGAGCCGTTCTTCAAACGCTTGGCGCATTTGTTCGACCGGCTCCTGCGGCCCGCTGTAGGCGGCAATGGCCGCATATTGAGCGATCGATGTCGGATTCGATGTGCTATGGCTTGCTAAATCGGTCATCGCTTGAATGATGTCTTTCGGTCCAGCCGCGTAGCCGATGCGCCACCCTGTCATCGAGTGCGATTTCGATACGCCGTTGATGATGATCGTCTGCTCCTTCAGCTCCGGCGACAGTTCGGCGATCGACACATGTTTCGCCCCGCCGTAAATCAATTTTTCATAAATTTCGTCCGAAACGATCAACACGCCATGCGCCAAGCATACTTCCCCGAGCGCTTTCAGCTCCTCGGCCGTATAAATCATGCCGGTCGGATTGCTCGGGGAGTTGATAATAACCGCCTTCGTCTTCGGGGTAATCGCCTGTTTCAGCTGATCCGGCGTCATTTTAAAGTCGTTTTCTTCCAGCCCTTCAACGTAAACCGGAACGCCGCCAGCCAGCTTCACTTGTTCCGGGTAGCTCACCCAATACGGCGTCGGAATGATGACCTCATCGCCTTCATCAAGCAGCACTTGAAAGAGCGTATAAAGCGCATGCTTCGCCCCGACACAGACGATGATTTCCGCCGGCTCGTACGAAAGCCCTTGATCACGGGCAAACTTTTTGATGATTTCCTCTTTCAGCGCCGGCAGCCCGCCTGATGGCGTATATTTCGTATGCCCTTCATTCATCGTCTTGATGGCCGCCGCGATAATGTGCTGGGGCGTGTTGAAATCCGGTTCGCCGGCCCCAAGGCCGATCACGTCGTATCCGGCCGCTTTCAGTTCCTTTGCTTTCGCCGTAATGGCCAATGTCGCCGATGGCGTCAGCGACGCCACCCGTTTTGCCAGTTTCATCGCTTCTTCCCCCTCACGTCCTCACTGTTGAAAACTGTACCTCTTCAGGAAGGCCCCATCCGCAAAGTGAAGGTAATAAAACGAATACCTTCCTTGCGCATCAATATATGTCAACTCCCAAAGAGGCACGCCTTTTTCCATGCCAAGCGTCGCGTCGATGATGCGCCGCGGTCGGCGGTCGCGCTGCAAAATGGCGCGCGCTTCCGCCTCGCTGATGCCGCTGTCCACGCCCTTGACGACGACACTCCCCTTTTTTTCAGGCACCCAAACGACGACCGCTTTCCCTTGTTTTGTTCTTCCGATGAATACGGTGCACGCTTCGTCGCCATAATATGTATAGACTTTCTTCACATCAGCAAGCCCGGCGGCTTCCTTCGCCCGCGCCAATGCATGTTCCACCATCAGCCGTTTGGGCGCCATCGCCTCGTCATAAATCGACCATGCCTGCCAAATGAGGAATCCAAAAAAAAGCAGAGTGAACCAACCCCACTTTTTCATCGTGATCACGTCCGATAAATCGTAAAGATGGCCTGGCGCTTGTCGTTTTCATCCAAGGCAAGGCCAAACATCAAATTGTCGCGCTTTAGCGTTCGGTTCAAGCAGTCGACAATTTTGTACAAGTCGTCGGAGTGCTGAACTTTGACGGTAGCGAGCACTTCGATTTTGCTTTCCATTTTCGTCGTTTCCTCCTGTGCGGCGCAAATTTTGTTACTTATACACGCCGGCGGCTCCGGCAACAATACAAATACAGCGAAGGTGACATCAAAGGCGTGCTTCTTCGCACCTCTGCGGCCAAGCCGACAAAGCCAAACGGCAAGGCGCAAACTGTCATCGCAGTTGTGCTTCTTTCCTATTATAGCAGGTTTGTCCGATCATTTCATAACAAATTTGCCCGCCTACACCGTCAACGCCAATTTGCTTCTTTCCCCCCGCTTCATGCGGGGTTTTTTGCCGCCTGACACCTTTAGATTGCGCCGTTTCGTCCATCTTTATGAGAAATAAAGCGCGCTTTAAGAAAGCCAAGTTTCCGCCTTGTCGAGCAGCTCAGAAAGCGCGCCTTCATGCACCGAAAGCGGCGGCAAGGAAGCGAGGAAATCCGCGCCGTACAGGGAAGCCATCAGCCGCCGATCCAGCACAAATACGGCTCCTTTGTCGTCTTCAGTGCGAATGAGGCGGCCAAACCCTTGCTTAAAACGAAGCACCGCCTCAGGAAGCGCCAGCTCGGAAAACGGATCGCCGCCTCCTAGGCGAATGCGCTCGCTTTTTGCCTCCATCACGGGATCGTCCGGGGGCGCAAACGGCAAGCGGGCGATGACAAGCACATCGAGCGCTGAACCTGGCAGATCGACCCCTTCCCAAAAGCTGCTCGTCCCAAACAACACCGCATGCTCAAACTGCAAAAACGTCCGCAAGAGCTTTGCCGGACTGCCGCTTTGCACCCCTTGAGCGATCAAAACAAACGGCTCGCCTTCTTCCTCCGTCTTCAACGCATCAACCGTCAGTTTCAACAGTTCATACGAAGGGAACAACACAAGCACCCGCCGTCCGAGGCGTCGGGCGATCGCAAGCACCGAAGCGGCGACCGCTTCGGCGTAATCTTCAAGCGGCACGGCAGAAACGAGCGGCATGTCCGCCGGCACGAAGAGCGCGGCCTGCTCCTCGTAACGAAACGGCGACGGAAACGAGCGGCAAAGTGGATAAAAATCCTCAAGACCGAGACGCGCCGCCATATACGTGAACCGGCCGCGGACAGTGAGCGTCGCCGACGTCAAAACGACGCTCCGTTTTTTCATAAACAGTTGATCGGCGAAAAAGTCAGCAAGGTCAACCGGCTGCGAGTAAAGGCGGACAGCGTTCGCCGCCCCTTTTTCGTCCGCTTCGATCCACCGGACGACACCCGGCTCCTTTTCGGTCAGCAAACGCACGAGCGCAGCCATTTGCCGGTTGAGAGCCGCCAAATCAGCCGACAGCAAGGCGGATGGTGGGAAATCGCCACTCGTATCAGCGGATAGAAGCGGCTTCGCTTCAGCGGATAGCGCCGCCGCCAAATCGCGCAGGCGCCAGCATAACTCCACCGCCGCCTGCCACGCCCGGCTCTGTTCGTCCGTCGGCGAAAAGCGATAGCGGCAACGTCCAGCGCGAGCCGGCTTTTTGTCCAACGCATAGCGGCGCAACAGGCGGAACAGCTCGTCCCCTTCAAACTGCAGCTCCTCAAGGCGTTGCTGGCAACGGACAAGAGCCCCATTCGGTGCGTCCTGTTCTGCTTCTACCCATTTCGCGATCGTCTGCGCGATTTTGGCGGTCAGCAGGCGAAACGACACATAGCTAATCTGCTCGCCAAAACACCGGGCGGCGGCATCTTCAAGCCGATGCGCCTCATCGATGATCAGATGGCGAAACGGCGGCAAAAGCGGCGCCGGGCCGGTCAAATCATGAAGCAAAAGCGCATGGTTGGTAATGACCACATCCGCCCGTTCGGAGCGCTCTTTCGCCCGGGCGAAAAAATGATGCCGCCCGCCGTCTTCCTCTTCGCCGATGGCAAGCGCGGACAATAGGAGACGGGCGCCGGATGACACATTCAATTCGTCCAAGTCGCCGCTGTCGGTCTCAAGCAGCCAAACGAGCACCTGGCACTTCAAGAGAGCCGCATCGTACGTGTCAGACGGCTCCGACAAAAACGAAGCGAACTTGTCAAGGGATAAGTAATTTTGCTTCCCTTTCAAAACGGCAACGCGGAGCGGAAACGGCGCGATTTGCCGCAATACCGGCCAATCGCGGCGAATGAGCTGCTCCTGCAGCTGGAGGGTATGCGTGCTGATGACGACCCGCTCTTGCTGCTCACAGGCAAAAAAAGCAGCGGGAATCAAATAGGCGAGCGATTTGCCAAGTCCGGTCCCTGCTTCAATGAGCGCGTGCTGGGACGTCGACAGCGCCTCATAAACGAGCCGCATCATCTCCCACTGCCCCGCGCGCCGCTTGTAGCCGGGAAGCGGAAGGGGCGGCTCCTGTTCGCAAAAGGCAGCGAACGAAGCCAAAGCGGGGCGCCGATCGCTCTCATCTGGCTCCGGCGCCGGTTGTTTCAACGCAATGCCGCGGTATACGGCGACAGCGCGGTCGGCCGGCGCCTTGTTCCGCTTTTTGGCGATGACCGCATCAAGGAGCAAGTAAATATCGCTTTTCAAGTGGCGGGCAAGACCGCGCAGTTGCTCAAGCGTCATAAGCGGCAGACGGGAGAGCCGCTTGAGCAAGGCAATGAACAGCTTGGCGGTCACTTCCGCATCGCTGTCCGCTTGATGCGGACGATTGTGGTGGAGGCCGAGCTGCCTCGCCAAATCGCCGAGCTTATAGCTTTCGGCAGTCGGCAACACGATGCGGGCGAGCTCGACCGTATCGATCGTCGGACCGGAAAACGGCGGCCAGCCAGCCCGTTCAAGCTCGGCCTGCAAAAACGGCAAATCAAAGTCGACGTTATGGGCGACAAAGTAAGCACCGTGCATCAAGGCGGCGATCTCGCCCGCCTTGTCAGCAAACAGCGGCGCTCCTTCGACCATCTGTTCGTTGATGTTCGTCAGCTGCTGAATGAACAGCGGAATGGGCCGTTCCGGGTTAAAAAAGCTGGCAAACCGTTCGACAATCAGGCCATCTTCGACGACCGCCATGCCGAGCTGGATGATCCGATCGCCTTTTTTCGGCCCATTTCCGGTTGTCTCCAAGTCAATGATGACAAAGCGCGTTGCCATAAACGATCACCTCAAAACGAAAAGGGGCGGAAAGCCCCTTTTTGCCCTCATAAAACCGTATGCGCCGGCTCTTCGGCGATGAGCTGCACAATCCGGTTGTTTTCGTCCATAATCGCGATTTTCGGTCGATGGGCGGCGATTTTTTCCTCTGGAACGAGCACATATGAGATGACGATAATAACGTCCCCTTTTTGCACAAGGCGGGCGGCGGCGCCGTTTAGGCAAAAGACGCCGCTGCCGCGCTCGCCGGGGATGACGTATGTTTCAAAACGGGCTCCATTATTATTGTTCACTACCTGTACTTTTTCATTAGCCACAATGCCGACGGCATCCAAAATATCTTCATCGATCGTAATGCTGCCGACGTAATCGAGATTGGCCTCTGTTACACGAGCGCGGTGAATTTTGGCGTTCATGAGCGTGCGAAACATGCTTGCTCCCCCTTTCCATCCCCTTGTTCGCCGGTTTTGGGCAACTCAATCATGATATTGTCGATCAACCGGGCGCTCGCAAATCGGACGGCGACAGCGATCAGCACTGTCCCGGCGAGCGTCTCAAGCGGCGTCAAATCCGGATATGAACATACTTCGACATAATCGATCTCAGCGTGCGTATGCGCTTCAATATGCTCTCTAACCATCCGGCGGATGGCCGCTGCGCTCCGCTCTCCTCGTTCGACGGCGGAAGCGGCCGCTTGAAGCGCTGCATACAGCGCCGGCGCCTCACTCCGTTCTTGCGGCGACAAATAGACGTTGCGCGAGCTTTTCGCCAGCCCGTCCGCCTCGCGGACCGTCGGCACCGGCACGAGCTCGATCGGAAAATTGAGATCGCGGATCAAGCCGTCGACGACCGCCACCTGTTGGGCATCTTTCATCCCAAAGTACGCGCGGTCGGGCATAACAATGTTGAACAGCTTAATGAGCACCGTCGCCACGCCGTCAAAATGGCCGGGGCGCGACCGTCCGCACAGCACGTCGGCGCGCGCTTGAACGATCGCTCGTACGGTAAGCGGCTCCGGATACATCTCGTCCGCTTCCGGATGGAACAAGACGTCGACTCCATGCTGTTCGGCGATGCGCCGGTCGCGCTCGAAATCGCGCGGATAGCGGGCAAAGTCTTCGTTCGGTCCGAACTGAAGCGGGTTGACGAAAACGCTTAGGACGACGATGTCGTTTTCCGCGCGCGCCCGATCGATGAGGGAGGTATGCCCTTCATGCAAATAGCCCATCGTCGGAACGAACCCGATCGTCTTTCCTTCACGGCGATATTGGCGCATGAGCGCCTGCATCGCTGCAATCTGATCCATCACGATCATCCTTGCTTTCCTCCGTAAAGCGCCACCCATTCTTCTTCCTTCATCGTAAACGTGTGCGCCGGCTCCGGGAACTGGCGCAGTTTGACATCAGCGACGTAGTTGGCTAACGCCTCGACGATCGTCTCTTGGATGGACGCGTATTGTTTCACAAACTTCGGCACGCGGGTGACACCGTAGCCAAGCAAATCGTGATACACGAGCACTTGACCGTCGACTTCCGCCCCAGCGCCGATGCCGATGACGGGAATGGTGAGTTCCCGGGCCATGGCCGCCCCGAGCTGCTTCGGAACACACTCTAAGACAAGGGCGATCGCTCCCGCCTGCTCGCATTGTTTCGCATCATCGAGCAGCTTTTTCGCACTTTCGGCATCTTTGCCTTGCACTTTATAGCCGCCAAGAACGCCGACCGATTGCGGCGTCAACCCGAGATGGGCAACGACCGGCACGCCGGCTTTCGTCAGCGCGGCAATCATGTCGACGACTTCATCCGCCCCTTCGACTTTAACGGCGTTCGCCCCTGACTCTTGCATGATGCGGCGGGCGTTTTGCAGCGCCTCTTCTTTGGACGCATGGTACGACATAAACGGCATATCGGTGACAATAAACGTGTTCGGCGCACCGCGGCGAACCGCCTTCGTATGGTGGATCATATCATCGACCGTCACCGGGATCGTTGAATCATACCCGAGCACAACCATGCCGAGCGAATCGCCGACCAAAATCATGTCGACGCCGGCTTGCTCGGCAAGCTTCGCGGACGGAAAATCGTAGGCGGTCACCATCACGATCGGCTCGCCCGCCTGCTTCATGTGGAAAAAATCGGTTTTCGCTTTCATTTTCGTTCCCTCCTCTTTGACTGCAGAGGAGATGAACCGCCCGAAACAAAACGTCCTTCTTTCCCGCCTTGAGAAAGAAGGACGCCATAAAACCGCCGTCGGTTTCGTTCATCCCTCTGTCCTAGTCCTTCAAAAAAGGATCAAGGCAGATCATTTCCTTCACCTATTCGTGCTGTCGGCCTCGGTGCAGTTCTTCTTGCGAAAGATACTGCCCTTTTCCTCGCTTTGTATTTTAACAAAATTGTTACAATTTTTCTAGTGGCAAATTAGAACTGAATATCGGCAGAATGGATGTAATGGATGTTCTTTTGCTCATCTTCAAGGATGAGCAGCCCGTCGTCAGTGATGCCGCGGGCGATGCCGCGAATCACGCCGTTCAGCGTTCTCGCTGTCACCGGCTTGCCGATCGAAACGGCGTACCCTTCCCAAAGAAGCTTAATCGGACGGAAGCCATGCGCCAAATATTGCTCATACAGCCGCTCAAGCCGGAACAAAATTTCTTGAATGAGCGGGGCGCGCTTTACGGGCCCGCCCTTTTCAATGGCCAGCGATGTCGCGATGGCCCGGATATCCTCCGGAAACTGCTCGATCGTTTGGTTGACGTTGATGCCGATGCCGATGATGACCGAATGGACGCGGTCAGGGTCGGCTTGCAGCTCCGTTAAAATGCCGACGCACTTTCTGCCGTCAAGCAAAATGTCATTCGGCCATTTAATGTCTGGGACAAGCCCGGTCACTTCCTGAATCGCCTGGCTGACGGCCACCGCGGCAAGCAGTGTCAGCTGCGGCGCCCGCTGCGGCGGGATGGCCGGCCGCAAAATGAGGCTCATCCAAATGCCCGTCCCTTTTGGGGAAAACCATTTCCGATCCAAACGCCCGCGCCCAGCCTTTTGCTCTTCCGCGACGACGAGCGTTCCTTCCGGCGCCCCTTCATACGCGAGCCTTGCCGCAATGCGCTGCGTCGAATCGACTTCGTCAAAAAAGTGGATCGTGTGGCCAAGTTTTTCCGTTTTTAAGCCGAGCTGGATTTCGTTGGCCGTCACTTTATCCGGCGTGCTGATAATCCGGTAGCCAAGGCGGCGCACTGCTTCGAGTTCAAATCCTTCTTTGCGCAGCTCCTCGATATGCTTCCATACCGCCGCCCGCGAACAGCCGAGCTGTTCGCTGATTTTTTGCCCGGACAAAAACTCGCCGTTCGCTTCGGCAAACAACTCTAACAGTTTTTTTCGTGTGTCCGATTGCGCTCCATGAGCCATGCGTAAATCCGCTCCTTCTCATTTTCGACTTCGCTGCTGACGACCGCCCGCCAGATGGCATCCAGCGTCTCTTTCACCCACGGACCGGCCGGTTTTCCAGCCCAGCGAATGACGTCTTTCCCGTTGACGGCAAGCTCCCCTTTCGTTTTGATCGGCAGCGCCGCAAAGCGGCGGCGGAGCTCCTCATGATGAGGTTCAGACGGCGCGCCGCAAAGCGCGGCGCGCACCGCTTCAACCGATAGCGCTCGCTCGAGGCCGGCCAAAAACAACTGTTCGTTCGTCCACGCCTCCGGCCTAGGGACATCATCGAGCGCCGCCAAAATGGCGCCAGCTTCATCGATTACTTTGTTGGGAAGCTTCCAGGCGCGCAAAAACGGACGAATGTCTTTGACATCAAGCGCGCGGCAAAGAAGCGCCCAGCGCTCTTCACGCTTTGTAAGCCACGGCCAGCGAAAGGCGGCGGCCGAGCGCAGCAGCTGCTCTTTTTTTTTCGGCCATGTTTTGATGCGCCGCACNACAAGTCGGAGGAAAATGGGGCCGAAAAAACGAACGGACCGGCGAGCAGTTTTTCCATTTCCATGGTCATCCGTTCGACAGAAATGTGGGCCATAAGCGGTGCGTTTTGGACGATCGCCCGCTTCGTGTCCTCAGCAAGGGCAAATCCAAGTTGGCTGACGAAGCGAACAGCCCGCATCATGCGGAGCGCATCTTCGCGAAACCGTTCGTCCGCCGCCCCGACCGTGCAAATGAGCCGCCGCTCGATCGCCTCTTGTCCGCCAAACGGATCAATGATCGTTCCGCGTTCATCCATGGCGATGGCGTTCATCGTGAAATCGCGGCGCTTTAAGTCTTCCTCAAGCGAACGAACGAACGTCACCGACTCCGGACGGCGATGGTCTTCATAATCGCCGTCCGTGCGGAATGTCGTCACTTCGTACGCCGTTCCTTCATGCACGACGACGACCGTGCCGTGTTTCGAACCGACGTCGATCGTTTTCGGAAACAAGCGCATCACTTCTTCCGGCAGAGCGCTTGTCGCGATATCGACGTCGCCGATCGCACGCCCGATCAACAAGTCGCGCACCGCGCCGCCGACAAAATACGCCTCATAGCCATGCCGCTTCAATTGTCGGATAATGCCG
Organism: Geobacillus thermopakistaniensis; assembly: GCF_000498995.1. Taxonomy (NCBI): domain Bacteria; kingdom Bacillati; phylum Bacillota; class Bacilli; order Caryophanales; family Anoxybacillaceae; genus Geobacillus; species Geobacillus thermopakistaniensis. Next base: position 12,252 of record NZ_AYSF01000050.1, on the reverse strand, counting down.
AGCGCCTGTTCAAACGGCGGTTTCATCGTTTCACCTTCCTTGCCGCAAGCGAAGCGTACAGCTGTTCATACTGGCCGACGATGTCGGCCGAGCGGAACTTGCGCTCGACCGTTTGCACCGCCTGTCTTGCCATCTCAGCGTGCAACCGGCAGTCTGTCAACAGCGCCATCGCCTGTCTTGCCGCCTCTTTGACATCGCCAAGCGGGCATAAAAACCCGGTTTTCCCATCCTCAATCACTTCCGGAATCCCGCCGATGGCCGTGCCGATGCACGGAACGCCGCACGCCATCGCTTCAAGCAATACGAGCCCGAAGCTTTCTTTTTCCGACAAAAGCATCATCACATCACTGATCGAATACAGCTCTTCGAGTTTATCCTGTTTTCCTAAAAAGCGGACATCATCTTGCAGCCCAAGCTCTTTCACAAGCCGGCAGACGACGGTCATTTCCGGACCGTCGCCGACAAGCAAGAGCTTGGCTGGCACGTGCCGGCGCACGATGGCAAACGCTCTCACTACATCAGGCACACGCTTCACTTTCCGGAAATTCGAGACATGGATCACAACTCGTTCATCGTCGCGAATGCCGTACTCGCGCCGTAAATGGCCCGCTTCCCGGCGACGGTAGACGCGTTCATCGACAAAATTGTAGACGGTATGGATCGTCGCTTGCACATCGAGCAGTTCATACGTCTGCCGGGCAAGGGCGTCAGACACCGCCGTAACGATATCCGACTGCTCGATGCCAAATTTGATCATATCGGAAAGCGACGGGTCATAGCCTAACACGGTGATATCCGTGCCGTGCAGCGTCGTGATGATCGGCAGCTCGCCGACCATTTGCCGCGCCAACACCGCACAGACGGCATGAGGAACGGCGTAATGGGCATGAAGCACATCGAGCCGTTCCCGCTTTGCCACCTCAGCAATTTTGCTTGCCAATGCCAAATCGTACGGCGGGTATTGAAAGACGGAATATTGGTTGACACTGACTTCATGATAATAAATGTTGCCGTACACTTTATTCAAACGAAACGGCATGCTCGATGAGATAAAGTGAATCTCATGCCCCCGCTCCGCCAGCAGCTTGCCAAGCTCAGTGGCGACCACTCCGGAGCCCCCGACCGTCGGATAGCAAACAATCCCGATTTTCAGCTTCATCGCTCCTCCTCAAACAAATTGGAAAGATGAATCGGCGTTTTCGTCAAAAACCCTTCCGCATACGCCGCGCCGATTTGTTGACCGAACCAGCGCTCGCGGCTTTCAATCATCTCGATGTAGCCGTTGGTCAGCGGGGTGTCAACCGAGCCAGGCCGTTTTTGAAACTGGCTTTCGTACGCGCGCAGGCTGTCCAGCTTGTCATCGATCGTTTCGCTAATATCGATGAGAAAATGCGGGCGGCAAAAGGCATTGATCATATAATAATACACCGCCCGAACGCGGTGCGCATCGCCAAGCTCTCCGGCGCCATAGCGGCGGATGCCGGCGGAAAAGACCGCTTCCTCGACAAGGCGGGCGCATCGCCCGTGATCCGGATGTCGATCTTCCCAATAGGGGGCGAATACAAGGCGCGGCCGGCAGCGGCGGATGACCGCTGTGATCTGGCGGATCGCCTCTTCCTCGACATAAAGGCCGCGGTCAGGCAGCCCAAGATTGAACCGCTCGGATACACCGAGCCGGCGGGCCGCCTCGGCCGCCTCTCTCTGCCGCTCGTCGACCGTGCCGTTGGACGACAGCTCGGCTTGCGTCAAGTCGCAAATGACAATACGGTACCCACGGCGTACGTATTTGGCGATCGTCCCTCCCATGCCGATTTCGACATCATCCGGATGGGCGCCGAACGCCAACAAGTCACACGTTTCCATCATCGCTGTCACCTTTCTGTTTTCGATTCCTCCCCGCCTTTTGTTCGGCCGCGCACAATGCTGCGCCATGCCAAATCGCCGCGCTCCAACGCGCGGATGAGCAGCTCGGCCGTGCCGATGTTCGTCGCCAACGGCACGGCATAGACGTCGCAAAGCCGCATCAATGCGCTGATGTCCGGCTCATGCGGCTGGGCGGTGAGCGGATCGCGGAAAAAAATGACCAGATCCATTTCATTGCGGGCGATCATCGCCCCGATTTCTTGGTCGCCTCCGTACGGCCCCGATTGGAAGCGATGAACGGGAAGACCGGTCGCCTCCTGGATGCGCAAGCCGGTCGTGCCGGTGGCGTACAATTCATGGTTTGCAAGCACAGGCGCATAGGCGGTCGCAAATGCGACCATCTCTGCCTTTTTTTGGTCATGGGCAATTAACGCGATTTTCATTCCATTCTCCCCCGTTTGCGCAGTTTGCACACTATTCCAAAATATGCTCCAGCCCATAGACAAGCGTATGTAAATGCATCACCGTTTCCACTGCCAGCTTCACCCCGGACATAAACGAGCGGCGGTCGAACGAATCGTGGCGGATCGTCAACGTCTGGCCGTTGCCGCCGAAAATCACTTCTTGATGAGCGACAAAGCCCGGCAGACGGACGCTGTGGATCGGGATGCCGTCGTAAGCGGCGCCGCGCGCGCCAGCAAGCGTTTCCTTTTCGTTCGGGTGGCCTTGCTTTTTCGACGGTCGCACTTCGGCAATGAGCTGCGCCGTCTTCAATGCCGTTCCGGACGGTGCGTCAAGCTTTTGATCATGGTGCAATTCAATGATTTCCACATCAGTGAAATATTTGGCCGCCATGCGGGCGAATTTCATCATCAACACCGCTCCGACGGCAAAGTTCGGCGCGATGATGGCGCCGATTTCTTTCTCTTCCGCCAGCTTGGTGAGCCGCTCGATATCTTCCGGCGTAAATCCAGTCGTGCCGACGACCGGACGAACGCCGTAACGCAGCGCCAGCTCGGTGTGCCGCTTTCCGGCTTCCGGCGTTGTCAAATCGATCAATACATCCGGCTTCACCTCCGCAAAACAGCGGGCCGCATCGGTGTAAATCGGGGCGTTGACGCCGGAAAATCGGTCGATCTCCGCTAAATTTTGTCCATCGTAACGGCGGTCGATGACCGCAGCCAGTTCAAAGTGATCGGTTTGCTGCACGAGCGCAACCGCTTCTCGGCCCATGCGGCCGCGCGGCCCCGCGATGACAATGCGAATCGTCATGATCCTTCCTCCTTCCGCGTCCAGCGGTCGCGGTCGCGGGTGCGAAACTTGTCCATCACCCGGTCGTGCGCCGCCTGCAAATCAATGCCGAGCGAATTGGCGAAGCAAATGAGCACAAACAGCAAATCGCCCAGCTCTTCTTCCACCGTTTTTTCTTGTTCGGTCGCCTTTTTCGGTTTTTCCCCGTAGTAATGGTTCACCTCGCGCGCCAGCTCGCCGAGCTCTTCCGTCAGCCGCGCCAGCATGGCGAGCGGGCTGAAATAGCCTTCTTTGAATTGACTGATATAGTCATCCACTTCCTGTTGCATTTGTTTCATCGTTTTCTCCTGCATGGCTTGTCACCTCGTCTGTTTTCATGTTAGCGAAAAGCGGCGCATTTGACAAATGTTTTCGCCCGCTGTCAATCCGCCCGTTTTCGCTCGTCATTGCCTATATGGACAAGTTCCTCTATAATTAAGGGCGCCGACTATTTTTGCGGACGGAGGGACGGTATGATTTTTGGACTAAAGATCAAAAACTGCCTGTTTATTTTGCTTGGCGCCGCTATTTTCGCCTTCGGGCTCGTTCATTTCAACATGCAAAACAATTTGGCGGAAGGCGGGTTTACCGGCATTACGCTTCTTCTTTATTTTTTGTTCGGACTGGATCCAGCGATCACCAACTTGGCGCTCAACATTCCGCTCTTTTTCATCGGCTGGAAGCTGCTCGGCCGCCAAACGTTTCTCTATACCGTCATCGGCACGGTCGCCGTTTCCGTCTTTTTGTCCATCTTTCAACGCTACATGATTCATATGCCGCTTCGACATGACATGACGCTCGCCGCCTTGTTTGCCGGCGTCTTTATCGGCGTCGGCCTCGGCATTATTTTCCGCTACGGCGGCACAACCGGAGGCGTCGATATTATCGCGCGCCTCGTCCATAAATATAAAGGCATCAGCATGGGCAAAACGATGTTTGCCTTTGACGCCACCGTCATCACATTGTCGCTTCTTCTTTACCTGTCATACCGCGAGGCGATGTATACGTTGGTCGCCGTCTTTATCGCCGCCCGGGTCATTGATTTTCTGCAGGAAGGCGGCTATGCGGCAAAAGGGGCGACCATCATCTCAGAAAAAAGCGAAGAGATCGCCAACCGGATCTTGACAGAGATGGAGCGCGGCGTCACCGTGCTGAAAGGGCGCGGCTCGTATACGAAGCGCGACCGCGACGTCTTGTATTGCGTCGTCGCCAAAAACGAACTGCCGCGCTTAAAAAGTGTCATTATATCCGTTGATCCGCATGCGTTCGTCGCCGTCACCGATGTGCATGATGTGCTCGGCGAAGGGTTTACGCTCGATGAACAAAAGCGGCCGCTGGAACCATGAAAAGCCGCTGGCGCGAAAGCCCAACCGGGACAAGCCCGGCAAGCGCCGCTTGAAAGTGCCGGGGCGGTGCTTGCACAAAGCGACGGGAAAACAAAAAAGAGGGGGAAACGTTTCCCCCTCGCAAAAAGCGCCGGTGCTTAGTCTTCCGGCTGCCGCGCCCGCTTCTCTTCCTTTTCTCCTTTGTACTTCCGCCAGCCAACGTACGTCAGCGTCAACACGATCACTCCGCCAGTGGAAATCATCACCCAAATCAGCGACGGATCAGCTTCGTCCTTTTTCACCCCGGCAAACAGCGCTTCAAGATCTTGACGCGCATCGGCAAGTTGCTCGCGCTGCTCGTCTTCGCCGCGTTGCCAAAACGCGGCGGCCTGCAACGCCTCAAGATCATCATCGACCTTTGTCGCGATATCCGGCGGCACGTCGATTTTCACACTCGGCTCGATCAATGTATAGCGGTCAAGCAACTGGCGGAGGGCAGCGGCATACGCTTTCTGCTCGCCTTGTTGTGCCGCCTTTTCGACCGCGGCAAACGCCTCCATGACAGCCGGCTCCATCTCCGTCCAAAGCGGCTGGTATGTCGAATGGATGGCGTCAACAACAAGGCGAAACTGGGTGATCGCCGCCACTTTGTCTTCCGCGGAGATCGGCGCCGTCATCGCCTTGACTGCCTGCTCATGCGTCACGGTCACCGCCCGCAATTCATCGGCCGATTTCAACCGTTCTTTTGCCCCAAGGGCGAAAAACCGCTTGGAAAAATAGCGGAGCACTTCTTTTGCTTCGGCAAAACGACCGTTTTTCGCCAATTGCAGCGCCTCGTCGGAAATATCGTCCAACTGCTCCCAACCGTTTGTTTGTCCAGCCGCGCCAATGGGCGCTGGCCATAAAAAGGCGAGCGACAACAACATGGCTAGCCCGATTCGCTTCATCATCGTCCCTCCCTCATCCACTAGTACAATGTATGAAGGAGTGGACAAGAGTAGACCAGGCAACTGCTATATAGATGCAATTCGAAGCTTTACCATTTGCAGCTTTTACCGAGTATTTGATCGACTGTCAGGGGACCGAACAACGCCGCTTAAAGACCCATATATGGGTCTTTAGGGCAGGCGGTTGTTCGGTCTTCCGTCACGCCTTGGCGTGACGGAGGCAAGCCTGTGGCTTGCCTTCGACAGTCGAAAATGGACAAACCGCTTTTCCGTCAAGGATATGTTAAACTTCTTCGTTGCATCTATAATAGAAAGCTGCCGCCCAACGTTCCTCCTTGTGTTCAACGCTCTACTCTGATGCCTGCCGGAAAGACATGCCGCCCGGCAGAAGCGGCTGGCGCCGGAGGCGGACGCCAAGCTGATACGCAGCGGCAATCGATGCGATGCTCAACCAAAACGTAAAATAGCCGATTTCGTTGGCGTAGTCAGCCAGCACACTATAGCGCGGCATCATGCCAAAAACGTAGTCGATGACATCGTTATGCAGCGTCCACACGGCCGCCAGCATAAGGTGAAGGAAGCGGAATCGATAAAACCGGGCGTACAGCATTCCTTCGATCGCCATCGCCCCGTGCGAAACGATCAGCATCCACCCGGCCCAATCGAGCGTGCCGGTGACGCGCCAAACGAGCACATTCATAACGACCGCCCAAATTCCATACTTAACAAGCGTCACCAAAGCCAACGCTTCAAAAAGCGGCGCCGACCTGCCGAAAAGCCATGCCACAAGGACGACAAGAAAAAAAAGGCTCGCCGTCGGACTGTCGGGAACAAACGGCAAAAAGATGGGCGGCGTATCGGCAAGTTGATAACGATACCAATAATATCCATAGATGGTGCCGGCCGCGTTGACGAACAAGAGCAGCCAAACAACCGGCCGGGAAGCCAACAGCGCATAAAGCCATGCCATCATCTGCACCTCGCCTCGGTTTCATGTTGGCACGAAAAAAGCTGACTAACGCGAGTCAGCTTTTTCGTGTCGAAACGATTATTCCGCTTTCAGTCCAGCGATGAATTCGGACAGTTTTTTCAACTCTTCATCCGTGCCCTTAAAGACGCCGGGCGGCATGTTGCCTTTCCCTTCTCTCGCGATTTTCGCGATTTCTTCCGGTTTCAAGCCGGTGCCGATGAGCGACGGACCAGCACCGCCGGACAAGTTTTGTCCGTGGCACGATGTACATGTGTTCGCTTGGGCGATTTTATAGCCTTCCGCGTTCGTGTCAATTTTCACTTCCGCCCGAATTTTCCCTTGTTCAGCCGCTTTTTTCCAGTCGTGTGTGACGACCGCTTCCCATGTCAAATAAATCATCGCCGCAAGCGCCAACAGCATCATCCCGGTCGCGACCGGACGCTTCCAAGGACGGCGCTCTGGGCCGCGGTCCAAAAACGGCGCCAATAAGAGCGCGCCGAACGCCAACCCCGGGATGATGATCGCGCCGACGACCGTATACGGACCAGACGCATACGAATATTTGAGCAATTGGTATAAGAACAAGAAATACCAGTCAGGCAGCGGCACGTACGTCGTGTCCGTCGGGTCGGCGATCCGCTCAAGCGGCGACGGATGGGCGACCGTCAAGCATAAGAAACCGACGAGAAAGACCGATCCGACCAACCATTCCTTGAGCAGGAAGTTCGGCCAAAACACTTCCGTTTTCCCGGGATATTCCGAATAGTCCTTTGGAATATTCGGTTTTCTCACCGCGGGAACACGGGAATCGCCGACGAATTTCATTCCTTTTCCGCGATGCATTGCGTGGTTCCCTCCTTTTTTCTATCGCCTCTAAACGCGGGCCGACCGATCATAGCGGACCGGAAATGCCTTGTCTGCGAATCATTAAAAAGTGCGCTGCCATTAAGCCGAGCAAAGCGGCCGGCAAGAAGAAGACGTGAATGGCAAAAAAGCGCGTCAACGTTTGCGCGCCGACAATTTCCGGGTCCCCAGCTAACAGCGTCTTAATGGCCGGGCCAATGAGCGGCGTCGCTTCCGCGATTTGCAAACCAACTTTCGTCGCAAACAGCGCTTTCATATCCCACGGCAACAAGTAGCCGGTGAAGCCAAGACCCATCATCACCATAAAGATCAATACGCCGACGATCCAGTTCATTTCGCGCGGCTTTTTATAAGCCCCTTGGAAAAAGACGCGCAGCGTATGTAAAAACATCATGACGATGACCAAGCTCGCCCCCCAATGGTGCATGCCGCGCACAATTTGGCCGAACGCCACTTCGTTTTGCAAGTAATACACCGATTCCCACGCGTTTTTAATATCCGGGACGTAGTACATCGTCAAAAACATGCCTGACAAAATTTGAATGACCGTGACAAAAAACGTCAGCCCGCCGAAACAATAGACAAAGGCGGAAAAATGGTGGGCGGGGTTGACGTGCTCCGGAACTTCGTGATCGGCGATATCCCGCCATAAAGGCGTAATATCTAAGCGTTCATCGACCCAGTCATACAGCTTGTTTAACACGCATTACGCCTCCTTTCTTGGTTTCGCCTTGCCTAAATACAGCTTGCCGTCTTTCACTTTGTACTCGTAACGGTCAAGCGGAGCTTGCGGCGGCGTCCCCGGAACGTTCGTGCCGTCCTTCTCATAGCGCCCATAGTGGCATGGGCAGAAAAACTGGTTCGGATGCTCTTTGTCCGTGTTCCAGTCGACCGTACAGCCAAGGTGTTTGCAGATCGGCGACAGGGCGATGATCTCCCCTTTGTCCGTTTTATACACCCATGCTGATTTTGGCTCTTCCGACTCGTACCAAGCGTCTTTCACCTTCACTTTAAAGTCGAAGCGCTTCGGTTCGGTCGTAATCTCTTTGACGTCTGCTACCGCGACCATCTCCGTCCCTGCTTCATCCTTCAAGATCGGATCGAAAGCAAAACGGAGCATCGGCATCAGCATTCCTGCCGCCATAAAACCGCCGACGCCGGTCAGCGTGTAGTTTAAAAACTGACGTCTCGTTACACGATGTTTGTTGTCGCTCATCGTCTTCCCCCCTCTATGCAAAATCAAGTCCGCACCGGACGATTGTATGTATAACACATATGGAAAACTAGGACATTCTAATGATAGCTCAATTGCTGGACAAGGTCAATATCGCAGGCGGCAAAACGTCGGACTTTGCCGCGTCTACTCTTGCGCCCATCGACCGATGAGAAAGCGGAGCAGCTCGGCGGCCTGCTCTCTGACAAGCTCGTGCTTGTACGATTCACCCATGCTCTCGAGCGGAACAACCGGAACGAACCAAACGCGGTCAGCTTCTTCGCCCTCTTGCCACGCACGGTCGCACGTCACATAAAACAGATGCTTCATTCCTTCCCGCTTAAGCCGGTTGGTCCAATCCGCCAGCCTTTCGGTAAGCAGCGCCCGCGGCTCATCGGCAAAATACACAAACGACGGCATCAAAAACAACCGGCCCTTCAGCTGCCGCTCGACCTCGGCCGCGATGAGCCCGACAAGCTCCCCGCCGGAAGCGAGCCGCTTCGCTCCTTGGCCGAAAGCCACCGGCAAAAGCGGAAGGAGCGCCGTGTCGATGTAGTCGCGCTCTCGTTCATAGAGGGCGACGTCCTCGCCTGTCCACTTCATTCGTACTCTCCTTTTCCTCAAAGTTTCTTCCCTTCATCACCATACCATATTTTTCGGCAAAAGAAAAACCTTGCCGGCGGCAAGGTTTTTACAATTTGTTTAATTCATCGGTCAGGCGGCGGAACGCCTCTTCATCATGGCGGTCAAGCGCCTCATCGATCAGCTTCATGAGCCGCCCGCGCCGGAATTCGTAAATGGAGCGTTCCAAAAACTGCTCGGCGAGGCGCTGGTCGTTTTCGCTCACTTGCGCCTGCTTCGGCGCATACGGGTTTTCCTCAAGCACAGCGACATATTGTGGCGAGTGAAAAGAAGCGCGGAAATTCAGTTGAATGTAAATATCTTCGTCGCGGTTTAAACGGATGTCATGGAACGATTTCTCTGCATCGGTTGTCATCACATTGCCTTTGTAAAAACGGAACGGCACATCGTCGACGCAGTGAGTCGACATAATGATGCCGCGCGGGCAATATTGGGCATTCTCGACAAAATGCACCTTTTGCATGAGCTGGTCATGGCTCATCAAATAGTTTAAAATCCAGACACACTCGCGCCGCTTCAACTGATAGTGGCTTAAAAACCAACGGATAAACTCTTTTTTCTCATTGACGGATACGTGCGTCATTGTGCGCTTCCCCCTCGATCGGTTTCCAAGAAAGAGGTTGGGCCACCGCTTCTCCCCTACTCTTCGAGCTCAAGCAGCATCTCCGCCGCCTCCGTATGGGTTGGGTCGAGACGGACGATCTGTTGAAATATTTCTTTCGCCGCCGCCCGATTTCCTTCCTCGATGAGAAAATATCCGTACTCTTCGAGGAACTCGACATTGTGCTTAAAGAAATTATATGCCTCGCTGTAATGATTTAATGCATCGTCGTACATCTCAAGCCGATGTTTGGCGCGCCCAAGGTCCCATTCAAACTGCGGATCGTACTCGCCATCGGCCATCGCCTGCTCAAGAAGCGCCACGACATCCTCATAGCGCTGTTCGTTTAGCCAAAGCGCCGATAAAACCGTGAGCGCCTCGATGTACCCGCCATCGATCTCAAGCGCTTTTTTCAAATGTTCCTCTGCCTCCTCCGGCTTGTTCAGCTTGAGCGCCAGCTTGCCTGCGTAAAGACGGAGCTCTTTGTTCCATTCGTCGACGCCGATGCCCTCAAGCGCCGTCTCATAGCTTTGCACGAGCCGTCCTTCTTGTTCATACGCTTTCGCCAAATAAAGGTAAAGCGGAGTGTAGTCCGGATCGAGCTCTTTTAAAGCGCTGAGCTTATCGATGGCCGTTTGTGTATAGCCGGCCTGCAACGCGGTGAATCCGTAGGCGAACAGCGTCCGACTGTCCATTTTTTCATTGAGCGCCTCCTCATAATACGGAAGCGCCGCCTCGAATTCCCCGGAACGGCTGAGCGCCTCAGCGATCCGCTCAGTGATCAAGACGCCGGCCATCTCCTTATTCGTCTTCCGCACCTGTTCATAAAGCGGCACGCTTTTTGAGTATTCCCCGTGCGAAAAATACAACTCAGCCAACGCAAACTGCACGATCGGCTCATCTGGAGCTTTCTCGTACGCTTGACGCAGCTTCCGCTCGCTCACTTCCGCCAGCCCTTGCATTTCGTACAAATCGGCGGCAAGAAGGCACGCGCGGACAAACTGCGGATCGTCTTCGTCGATCTCCGACAAAATGGCGAGCGCTTCCTCTTCGGCTTCAAGCTCCGTATACACTTCCGCCAAAAACAGGCGAATGTCGCCGTCATCCGGATAGCGGGCAGCCAGCTCCTCAAGCAGCTCCTTCGCCTCTTCCGGCATTCCCCATCCGTACAAGCAGTCGGCAAGCGCGTATTTTTCTTCATCACTTCCATATTTTTTCACTTTCGGCACGAGCGCCAACGCTTGGTCGACGTTTCCGTTTTCCACTAAGCGAATGATTTGTTCGACGCGTGTCATCGTTTCGTCAGCCCTCTCTTGCGGCAGGCGGCCATCCGCCTTTGCCATTCAAATCGTTATGTACTGTTACAATGGGAACATGAATGATGATAATCGATCATGGCCGTTTCCGCAACCAAACCGCTCGCCGTCTGGAAGGTGCGTCGTTTTTTCATCTAGAAACAGGAAATGTATCCGCTTTCAAAAAATACGGAGCCCTTCCTCTCACTGACAATATATGAACGAACAACGCAAAATATGACCGCCCGCCCGCTTGGGGCGGGAGGCCTTTTACAGCAGCGAACGGAGGTCGGCAAAAAACGCCGGATAGGAAACGGCGACCGCTTCCGAACGCTCGAGGCGGACCGTCCCTTTGGCGATGCAGGCAGCAACGGCGAGCATCATGCCGATGCGGTGGTCGCCATGGCTGTCGACAACAATCCCGTCGGCATAAAGCGGCGTTTTGCCGCGGATCATCATGCCGTCGTCGGTTGCTTCGATGTCAGCGCCGAGTTTTTTCAACTCGGTGACGACCGTATGGATCCGATTCGTCTCTTTCACCTTCAGTTCGCTCGCGTCTTTGATGACGGTCGTTCCTTCCGCCTGCGTCGCGAGCAAGGCAATGATCGGAATTTCGTCGATCAATCTTGGAATCAGATCCCCGCCGATTTCGACCGCCCGAAGCGTCGACGTGCGGACCGTAATATCACCGACCGGCTCGGTTTCCTCGTTGCGGACGTTGTCAATCGCAATATCCGCCCCCATTTGTGTAAGCACATCGATGATGCCGGTCCGCGTTGGATTTAAGCCGACGTTTTTCAGCGTAATTTCGCTGTTTGGCACAATGGCGCCGGCGACAAGGAAAAAGGCGGCTGACGAAATATCGCCGGGAACGTAAATGTGCGTCCCGCGCAAGCGTTGCGGACCGGCCACCGAGACGGTCAAGCCATCCACATTCACTTCACCGCCAAACAACCGAACCATCCGCTCGGTATGATCGCGCGAGCGGTGCGGCTCAGCAACAGACGTCACGCCGTCAGCGAATAAGCCGGCGAGCAAAATGGCCGATTTTACTTGCGCGCTCGCCACCGGCGAAGTGTAGCGAAGCGGGCGAAGCGCGCCGCCGCGGATGGAAAGCGGCGTATAATTGCCGCCCTCACGCCCGTCAATACGCGCTCCCATTTCGCGAAGCGGTTTCGTCACCCGCCCCATCGGTCGCTTGGCGATCGATTCATCGAGATCGGAAGAGCGTCGTGTAGGGAA